>JBOHCO010001417.1:0-8207 GCA_050698895.1 Streptosporangiaceae bacterium | reverse complement strand
GATCATGAACGGGCGCAGCGCCGGTCGCTCCCGGCCGCAGCACGCGATCCGTGCGCCCGCGACCTAGCCCCACCCCCGCCCGGCTCGGTGCCACACATGGACACCGACGCCCGGGCGTTGACCAACGGGTCAATGATCATGGTCGGCGTCGCCGCGGGTGGGCCGACGCGGGCTGGCGGGCGGCGGCCAGCCCGGACGGGGCAGGCCGCAGCGGGCAGGCGCGGGCGGAGCCGGCGGGCTAGGGGGCGATGAGGGCGTCGGCGGCGGCGTAGGGGTCGAGCTTTCCCGCGGCGACCTGGGCGGCCAGGTCCTCGAGGCGGGCCTCGCCGGGCAGGCCGCCCAGCCGCTGACGCAGCTCGGTGATCGCGATGGCCGAGATCTCCTCGCGGGCCCGGGCCTGGCGGCGGCGGTCGCCCTGGCCCGACTCGGCCAGCCAGTCGGCGTGCCGGTCCAGGGCGGCCACGAGGTCGTCGATGCCGTCGCCGCGTGACGCGGTGGTGGAGACGATGGGCGGCTTCCAGGCCGCCGGGTCGTAGCCGGTCATGGCCAGCATGGTGCGCAGGTCGCGCACCGCCTCCTGGGCGCCGGGCCGGTCGCTCTTGTTGACCACGAAGACGTCGGCGATCTCCAGGATGCCGGCCTTGGCCGCCTGCACCGAGTCGCCCATGCCCGGCGCGACCACCACCAGGGTGCTGTCGGCCAGCGAGGCGATCTCGACCTCGGCCTGGCCGACGCCAACGGTCTCGATGAGGATGACGTCGACCCCGGCGGCGTCCAGGATCCGCACCGCCTGGGGCGTGGCCCAGGCCAGGCCGCCGAGGCGGCCGCGGCTGGCCATCGAGCGGATAAAGACGCCGTCGTCGGTGGCGTGGTCCTGCATGCGGACCCGGTCGCCGAGCAGCGCCCCGCCGGTGAACGGCGAGGTCGGGTCGACGGCGAGCACGCCGACCCGCTGGCCCCTGGCCCGGTAGGCCCGGACCAGCGCGCCGGTCACGGTGGACTTGCCGACGCCGGGCGAGCCGGTCAGCCCGAGCGTCCGGGCCTCGCCGGCCAGCGGCGCGATGACCTTCATGACCTGGCGCAGCTCGGCCGACTCGTTCTCGACCAGCGAGATGAGCCGGGCCAGTGCGCGCGGGTCACCCGCCCGCGCGGCGGTGATCAGGGAATCGGGATCCGACGCCCGGCGCCGCCGGGCCCGGTCAGCCACCGGCCGGGGCCGGGACCCGCAACAGCAGCGCGTCGCCCTGCCCGCCGCCGCCGCACAGCGCCGCGGCACCCAGGCCGCCGCCGCGGCGGCTCAGCTCGTGGATGAGGTGCAGCGCGATCCGCGCCCCGGACGCCCCGATGGGGTGGCCGATGGCGATGGCCCCGCCGTTGACGTTGACCATGTCCTCGTCGACGCCGAGGTCGCGGATGGACTGAATGGCCACCGCGGCGAACGCCTCGTTGATCTCGATGAGATCCAGGTCGGACACGGCCAGCCCGGCCTTGCCCAGCGCCCGCTCGATGGCCCGCGAGGGCTGGGAGTGCAGCGAGTTGTCCGGGCCGGCCACCACGCCGTGCGCGCCGACCTCGGCCAGCACGGTGGCCCCGGCGGCCTGCGCCGCCTCGGCCGCCATGACCACGACGGCGCAGGCGCCGTCGGAGATCTGGGACGCCGACCCGGCGGTGATCGTGCCGTCGCGGGCGAAGGCGGGCTTCAGCCCGGCCAGGGACTCGGCCGTGGTCTCGGCGCGGATCCCCTCGTCGGTGTCGAAGATCACCGGCTCGCCGCGGCGCTGCGGCACGGGCACGCCGACGATCTCGGCCGCGAACAGCCCGTCCTTGACCGCCCTGGCCGCGAGCTGGTGCGAGCGGGCCGCGAACTCGTCCTGCTCCCCCCGCGTGATGCCCAGCTTGGCGTTGTGGCCCTCGGTGGACTCGCCCATGGACACGTGGTCGAAGGCGTCAGTGAGGCCGTCGTGGGCCATCGAGTCGACCAGCTCGGCCGAGCCGTACTTGAAGCCGCGCCGGGCCCCCGGCAGCAGGTGCGGGGCCTGGGACATGGACTCCATGCCGCCGGCCACCACGATGTCGAACTCGCCGGCCCGGATGAGCTGCGCGGCCAGCGCGATGGCGTCCAGCCCGGACAGGCAGACCTTGTTAATGGTCAGCGACGGCACGGTCATCGGGATCCCGCCGGCCACGGCGGCCTGCCGGGACGGGATCTGGCCCGCGCCGGCCTGGAGCACCTGGCCCATGATCACGTAGTCGACCCGGTCGCCGGGCACGCCCGCCCGCTCCAGGGCGGCCTTGATGACGATGCCGCCCAGCTCGGTCCCGCTGAAGCCGCTCAGCGAGCCGAGGAGCCGCCCGATCGGCGTACGGGCGCCGCCCACGATCACGGGATTCACTGGATCACGCATGCCTGAAACGATACCCGCGTGACCACCGCCGACCAGAGGAGCGCAGCAGCGTGCTGACCCGCATCGACCACGTCGGAATCGCCTGCCGGGACCTGGAGGAGAAGATCGCCTTCTACGAGTCGACGTTCGGGCTGACCGTGGTGAGCCGCGAGGTCAACGAGGCCCAGGGCGTGCGCGAGGCGATGCTGCAGGTCGCGCACGGCCCGGCGGGCGGCAGCTACGTCCAGCTGCTCGAGCCGCTGGCGCCCGGCTCGCCGGTCGGGCGGTTCCTGGAGCGGCGCGGTGAGGGCGTCCATCACGTCGGCTACGGCGTGGCGGATATCACAGCCGCGCTGGCGGATATCGGGGCCACCGGAGTGCGCCTGATCGACAGCCGCCCGCGGCACGGCTCCATGGGCGCGTCGATCGCGTTCCTGCACCCGGCCGACCTGGGGGGTGTGCTCACCGAGCTGGTCCAGGCCGCGCCGGCGCCGCACGGCTGAGTCCGCGGCCCTGGCCAACCGGGTCAAATGCGACCGCCCAGCGCACTCCAGTGCGCGTTAGAAGCACGTCACAAAAATGACATATAAGCAAAAAAATACATCTCTGCCACGAGCACGCGCGAACGGGCCGCCAAGGGCGCACCAGGAGAGTACGCTGCCAGGCACCGGGCGAACGGAATTGCGTACCGGCCGGGCCTGGGGCACCCCGCTAGCCCTCCGGGTCTGGCGAATGGACACATCAGACGGTTGCCCCGGAGTGCGAATTCTCCCGTCTACACAGGATTAGGCGACATGCAGCCCGACATCGATGCCCAGCTCAGCAACTTCTTCGAGGAAACTCCGCAGCGCGACTTTGCCCGGGTCATGCGTGGCTATGACCCGCATCAGGTGAATGAGTACCTGAAGCAAATCGACGGCGACGTACGCCAGCACCGGGACCAGGCTCAGGCCCTCCAGCAGGAGCTGACCGACGCCCACCGTCAGCTTCAGGAGCAGGAGCGCCCCACCTACGCCGGCCTGGGCTCGCGCATTGAGCAGCTGCTGCGGCTGGCCGAGGAGCAGGCGACCGAGATAGTTCAGGAAGCCAGGACCGGCGCCAACGAGCTCAACGCGGCGGCCAAGGTAGAGGCCGCCGAGCAGCGGGCGGCGGCCGAGAACGAGGCCGCCGAGCTGCGGGCCAACGCCAAGCGGGAGACCGACGACCTGCGCGGGTCGGCCGAGCGCGAGGCCGACAGCATCCGCACCGGTGCCCGCCGCGAGGCCGACGAGCTCACCTCCACCACCGAGCGGGAGGTGGCCAAGCTCCGGGCCACCGCCGACCACGAGGTGGCCGAGAAGCGCGCGGGCAACGAGCGCGAAGTGGCCAAGATGCGGACCACGGCCGAGCGCGAAGTGGCCCAGATGCGGGCCTCGTCCAAGCGCGAGCGGGACGAGATCCTCACCACCTCCAAGCGTCAGGCCGACGAGATGCGCAGCCAGGCTCAGCGCATCCTGGAGGAGAGCGAGGCTCAGCGGGCGCAGGCCGAGGCCGAGTTCGACATCCAGCTCGCGGCCCGCCGCGAGGAGGCCGAGCGCCAGGAGGCCGAGCGGCTCTCCGCCGCCCAGGCCGCCACGCAGAAGCTGGTCTCCGAGGCCGAGCAGCGCGCGGCCACCGCCGAGCAGCGCGCGACCAAGGCCAGCGCCCAGGCCGAGCAGACCCGCCGCGATGCCGACCAGCACTCGCGCCAGCTGGTCAGCAACGCCAAGAAGAACGCCGACCAGATCGTCGCCCAGGCCAAGGGCCAGGCCGACCAGATGCTGGCCGACACCAAGTCCGAGGCGGACCGGATTCGCACCCTGGCCCAGCGTCAGGTCGACGACCTGAACAAGCAGAAGGACAGCGTGGCGGCGCACCTGGCCCAGATCAGCCAGCTGCTCGGCACGCAGATGCCCGGCCTGGCCGACGCGCTCAAGCAGCCGGCTCAGGCCGCCGTCGCCGCCCCGGCGGCCAAGGCGGTCACCGCCGGCCCGCCGGCCAACGGCGGCGGCGCCCCCGCTCAGCAGCGGGCCCCGGCCCAGCACGCCCCGGCCCAGCACGCCGCCACCCAGCAGGCGCCCGCGGCCAAGGCCGAGTCGGGCAACGGGAATGGCAGCGGCAACGGCGCGCCTAAGCAGCCCGCCGCCGCCAAGACGGCCAAGGGCGATGGCGAGGAGTGGTGGGAGGAATAACGCACTCGGCTCGGGGCGAGCCGCCGTTTAGGCGAGCTGGATCGGCCCCGGCGCGGAAGTAACGACAACGGCCCTCCCGGTGTGACCGGGAGGGCCGTTTCGCGTTCGCGGCCGGCGTCTGGCGCTAACCGGCGTCTGGCGCTGGCCGTGCTAGGCGCTGGCCGTCTGGCCGCCGTCCACCACCAGGACCTGGCCCGTCATGTAGGACGAGGCGTCGCTGGCCAGGAACACCGCGGGTCCGGCCATCTCCTCCGGCCTGGCCCAGCGCTGCATCGGCACGTTGGCGATCGTGGCCGGGCCGGCCTCCGGGTCCGCCCACAGGTTGCGGTTCAGGTCGGTCGCGGTCCAGCCAGGGCACAGCGCGTTCACCCGGATGCCCTGGGCGCCCCACTCCACGGCCAGCGTCTTGGACAGCGAGATGACCGCGGCCTTGGCCGCGCCGTAGGGGGCGATCGTCGGCGCGGACGCCACCCCGGCCACCGAGGCCACGTTGATGACCGAGCCCTGGCCCCGCTCCAGCAGATGGCCGGCGAAGGCGCGGCAGACGTACACCGCCGAGGTCAGGTTGAGCTGGATGAGCTTGTCCCAGCCGGACAGCCGCAGGTCGCGGAACTCGACCATGAAGTTGGACCCGCCCGCGTTGTTGACCACGATGTCCACGTAGCCGAGCTGGTCGATGGCCGCGCCGACCGCGCCGTTGACCTCCTCCTCGCTGGTCACGTCGGCCGGGAGGACGACCGCCTTGCGGCCCACCGCCTCGATGTCGGAGGCGGTCTCGGCCAGGCCGTCCGCGCTGCGCGCGACGATCGCCACGTCGGCGCCCGCCTCGGCGAACGCGACCGCGATGACCTGGCCGATGCCACGGGAGGCCCCCGTGACGAACGCCTTCTTGCCGGTCAGCTCGAACAGGCTCATGGGCAGTCCTCAGCTCGTAGTGTCGCTGCTCGTAGTGTCGCTGCTCGCCGGGCCGCCAGCCGCGACCAGCGCCGGGTCGACGGCCGTGGGCAGCGGCCAGGCGGCCGGGTTGACCCGGCGGACGATCTCGTTGAGCGCCACCCGCGTGTAGCGCTCCCCCACCCACAGGTGCTTGGCCCCCTCGGCCGCCACCACCTCGGCCTGCGGCACCCGGGCGAAGCGGGCCCTGGCGTCGTCGGGCCGCAGGTAGTCGTCGAACTCCGGGACCAGCGCCAGCAGGGGCTTGCCCGAGGCCGCCCAGCGGTCCAGGTCGGCGTCCCCGGCCCGGCGCAGCGGCGGCGACAGCAGGATCGCGCCGGTCACATCCGGGTCGCAGCCCCAGCGCAGGGCCAGCTCGGTGCCGAACGACCAGCCCACCAGCCAGCGCTCCGGCAGGTCGCGGTCCACCGCGAAGTCGATCGCGGCCGCGATGTCGTGCCGCTCGGCGTCGCCCCCGCCGAACTCGCCCTCGCTGGTGCCCCGCTCCGACGTCGTGCCCCTGGTGTTGAACCGCAGCACGGCCAGGTCGGCCAGCGCGGGCAGCCGGTAGGCGGCCTTGCGCAGGATGTGGCTGTCCATCATCCCGCCCGCCGTGGGCAGCGGGTGCAGGCAGATGAGCGTGGCCACCGGCGGGCGCTCCAGGGGCAGGGCCAGCTCGCCGACCAGCGACAGGCCGTCGGCCGTCCGCAGCGTGATCGGCTCCCGGCGCGCGGGCAGGACCGTGCTCGCGGTGATTTCGGGGGGGCCAGGGGGGTCGTCCCCGCTGGATGACACAGTCTTCATACGCTCCTCAGCGGTACGGGCCCGGCCGGCGCGGGCGGCGCTGCCAGCACGAATTGTGCCAGTGCCGGCGATCTTCGGCACCGTTGCCCTGCTCCGGCCACACCACGACGTGCGCGACGCCCGGCTGGATCTCCTGGTCGCAGCCGGGACAGCGGTAAACCTTGGTCGCCGCGATGCCGGGCACCTGGCGGATCACCCAGTCCCCGTCGGGCCAGGACTCGACCCGCGGCGGCCCCAGCCGGACCGGCGGCTCCTCGCCGTTGACCCGGCGCGCGGCGGCCGCCCGGCTGGCCCCGCGCCGGGGGCGACGGGGCAGCTCATCGGGGAGGCGGCGGGCCTTGCGGGGACTCACGGATGTCACGATATTTGCTCGGCACCAGCACCTCGGCCAGGCGGCTCAGCCGCGGAAGCCGAGCCCGGCCGCGGCGTGCTCGGCCAGCAGCGGCGGAGGCGCGAACGCCGGGTTCCCGTAGGCGTCGTACATGGCCGACAGCACGGCCTGGGCCCGCTCGGGCCCGGCCTCGTCCAGCAGCTCCAGCGGGCCCTTCGGGTAGCCGCAGCCCAGGGTCATGGCCGTGTCCACGTCAGCCGCGCAGGCGTAGCCGTCCTGCACCATCCGGACCGCGTCGGCCAGGTGCGGGTACAGCAGCGTCCCGGCCAGGAAGCCCGGCCGGTCCGGCGCGAGCACCACCGACAGGCCCAGCCGGCCGGCCAGCGCCTCGGCCGCGGCCGTGGCGGCAGGCGAGGTCAGCCGGGTGATGACGAGCTCGGCCAGCTTCCCGCCGCCGGCGTACAGGCCGACGGTGTCCTGGGGCCGCCCGGCGGCCAGGGCGGCGGCCAGCACCGAGGAGTCGGGCTCGGCGGCGATGATGACCAGGTCGCTGGGCTGGCCGGGGTCCGGGGTGATGCTGATGCCGGCCGCCGCGGCCGCCGCCCCGAGCTCCCCCTCCAGGTCCGCGCCGGTGCCGACCAGGGTGACGGTGGCGGGTGGCGGGGTGAGCCCCTTGTTAGGGATATCGGTCACGACCGTGCTGACGGGCTTACCGTCGGCGTACTCGTACAGCCCGCGGCCGCTCTTCCGGCCGGTCCGGCCCGCGGCGACCAGCCGGCGCAGCAGCGGCGCGGGGGTATAGCGCGGTCCGCCGAACTCCTCGCGCAGCACCTCCATGATCGACAGCGAGGTGTCCAGGCCGATGAGGTCGAGCAGGGCCAGCGGGCCCATGGGCAGCCCGATGCCCGCGGTGACGGCCGCGTCGATGTCCCCGCGGCTGGCGAAGCCGGTCTCCAGCAGGGTCACGGCGTGGTTCAGGTAGGGCAGCAGCAGGGCGTTGGCCACGAACCCGGCCCGGTCCCCGACCTGCACCGGGGTCTTGCCCAGCCGCCGGGCCAGGTCGGCCGCGGCGGCCTGCACGCCGTCGCCGGCCAGCACCGTGCCGACCACCTCGACCAGCCGCATCACCGGCGCGGGGTTGAAGAAGTGCATTCCGACCACCCGGCCGGGGTGCCGGGTCGGCGCGGCGATGTCGGTAACCGACAGCGAGGAGGTGTTGGTGGCCAGGATGGCGTCCGGACGGCAGACCCGGTCCAGCTCGGCGAAGACCTGGCGCTTGATCTCCAGCTGCTCGGGCACCACCTCGATGGCCAGGTCGGCCCCCGCGGCCTCGCCAAAGCCCCCCGCCGGGGTGACCCGGCCGCGGATCTCGTCCTGCTCCTGGCTGGTCAGCCGGCCGCGGCGGACGGCCCGGCCCCGCGAGCCGTCCAGGATCGACAGGCCGCGGCTCAGCGCCGCCTCGTCGGCCTCGATGGCGACCACCCGCAGCCCGGCCCTGGCGAATACCTCGGCGATCCCGGCCCCCATGGTGCCCAGGCCGACGAC
>JBOHCO010001416.1:0-3041 GCA_050698895.1 Streptosporangiaceae bacterium | reverse complement strand
GTCCGGCGGCGCGGCCGGCGCCGGCTGGCGGCCCGCCGGGTGGGCCTCGCGCCAGCGGCTGACCAGCGCCTCCTCGTCGGCCAGCGGCACGAACACCGGCGGGCCGACGGGGATCCGGCGCCACTCCATGATCCGCGGGTTCAGCTCGGCCACGGCGTCCCGCACCTCCTGCTCTGAGGCCAGCAGGTGCACCGCCTCGGCCAGCCGCTCGGTCTCCTTGCGCAGCCGCAGCGGCAACGGCAGCATCGCCTCGCTCGGCACGCCCTCCCGGCGCACGTACTCCCGCCGCCAGGCCTGGCCGTCGTCGGCCTCGTCGGTGCGGGGGAGCGGCTTGCCCGCGCCGGGCAGGTTGTCGAACGCCCCGCGCTCCTCGGCCTGGCTGATCTGCTGGTCGATCCAGGTCCGGAAGCTCATCTCCGGCGGCTTGCGGTCAGTCATGCTCGGGGCATCCGGCTACCGGGGCGCGTCGCCCGTGCGGTAATCGTGCGTGACCTTGTCGAGCTGCGACTTCAGCTCGGAGTCCAGGGTGTACTCCGCCGCCGCCAGGCTGTCGGCGAGCTGGCCGGGCCGGCTGGCCCCGATGATCGGGGCGGTGACCGCCGGGCTGGCCAGCACCCACGCCACGGCCAGGGTCACCAGGCTGACGCCGGCCTGCCCGGCCAGGTCGCCGAGCACCTCGACGGTGTCGAACTCCCGGTCGTGCCAGTAGCGGTCCTGGTAGTTCTGCGCGGCGGTGCCGAGGGTGAACCGGCTGCCCTCCGGCGGCGGGGCCGAGCGGGCGTGCTTGCCGGACAGCAGGCCGCCCGCGATCGGGTTGTAGGGGATGACGCCGATGCCCTCCTCGCCGCAGTACGGCAGCATCTCCCGCTCGATCTGCCGGAACAGCAGGTTGTAGCGGGGCTGCACCGAGTCGAGCCGGGCCAGGCCCAGCGTCTCGGTCCGGCCCACGGCCCGCACCAGCTGGTAGGTCAGGAAGTTGGAGCAGCCCGCGTAGCGGACCTTGCCCTGGTGCACCAGGTCGTCCAGCGCGCCCAGCGTCTCGTCGATCGGCGTCTGCTCGTCGTAGCCGTGCAGCTGGTACAGGTCGATGTAGTCGGTCTGGAGGCGGCGCAGCGAGGCCTCCACCGCGGACATGATGTGCTTGCGCGAGTTGCCGCCGTCGAACGGCGCGGGCCCGGTCGGCGCGAAGCACTTGGTGGCCACGATGAACCGGTCCCGGCGGCCGCGCAGCCAGCGGCCCAGGATCTCCTCGGTGACGCCGCGGGTGCTCAGGTCGCCGCCCAGCGGGTAGGCATCGGAGGAGTCGAGGAAGTCGATGCCGCCCTCGGCCGCCCGGTCGAGGATCGCCACCGAGGTCGGCTCGTCGCACTGAAGTCCGAAGGTCATCGTGCCCAGGCACAGCCGGGACACCTGCAGGCCGGTCCGGCCAAGTCGCGTGTGCTCCACATCAGCACGCTATCCCGTGGCCAGCCGGCGTTGGCGAGGCGGCCGGCCGGCATGCCCGGGGGTGGTGGCGCGCGGGCTGGGCCCGATAATCGAGGCATGCCCGCTACCACCGAGATCTCCCCCGATGAGCAGGAAGCCCTGCGCGCCCGCTGCACCCGGTTCCTGCACGGGCACGGCCCGATCCGCCCGGCCGACCTGCTGGCCACCATCCCCGCCGACACCGTCCCCGACCGGTATGGCGACGGCGGCGTCGTGGCCGAGCTGGAGGCCGAGGCGGCCGCGGTGCTGGGCAAGCCCGCGGCCGTGTTCGTGCCCAGCGGCACCATGGCCCAGCAGGCCGTGCTGCGGGTGCACGCCGACCGGCGGCAGCGCCGGACCATCGTCTTCCACCCGATGTGCCACCTGGACCGCCACGAGAGCCAGGGCTACCAGCGGCTGCACGGCCTGACCGGCCGCCCGGCCGGCTCCCCGGCCGAGCTGCTGACGCTGGCCGACCTGACCCCGATCGCCGAGCGGCCCGCCGCGCTGCTCATCGAGCTGCCGCAGCGTGACCTCGGCGGCCAGCAGCCCGACTGGGCCGACCTGGCGGCCCAGGTCGGGTGGGCCCGCGACCGCGACGCCGCCGTGCACCTGGACGGGGCGCGGATATGGGAGTCGTCGGCCGGCTACGGCCGCCCGCCGGCCGAGATCGCGGCGCTGTTCGACACCGTGTACGCGTCGTTCTACAAGGGCCTCGGCGGGCTGGCCGGCTGCTGCGTGGCCGGTCCCGCCGACATCCTGGCCGAGGTGCGCGAGTGGCGGCACCGCATGGGCGGCACCCTGTACGGCCTGTGGCCGCAGGCCGCCTCGGCGCTGACCGGCCTGCGGCGCCGGCTGCCGCTGATGCCCGCGTACCTGGACCAGGCCCGGCAGATCGCGGCCGCGGTGGCCGGGCTGGACGGCGTGCACGTCGTGCCCGACCCGCCCCAGGTGCCGATGATGCACCTGCTGCTGAGGACCACGGCGGAGCGTTTCGCCGCGGCCGCCCGCGCGCTGGCCGCCGGCCAGGGCATCTGGACCTGGCCCGCCGCCGTGCCGACGCTCGACCCGGCCGTGCAGCGCATCGAGCTGACGGTCGGCGACGCGACGCTCGGGTTCGCGCCGGACGAGGTCCGCGATGTCCTGACCGCGCTGGTGTCCTGACCGCGCTGGTGTCCTGACCTGGCGGCCGCCCCGGCGGGCCGCCCTGGCGGGTGGCGGGAGCGGGTCAGGGCTGGCGGCCGAGGAAGGCGGCCAGCTGGTCGGCGGGCGGCGCCGACCCGGCGATCTTGACCTCCGGCCCGAACGGCGCCTCGCCCTCGGGGCCGCGCATGGAGTCGGGCAGGGTCTGGGTGACCCGGGCCAGCAGGAGCTGGGCCAGCTCAGGCTCCAGGTCGGTCGGCTGGCCGGTCGCCCTGGCCAGGTCCCAGCCGTGGGCGAAGATGTCGCCGGCCGCGATCCAGGCGCACACCGAGCCCGGCATCGCGCCGATGGGCATCTCCAGCCCCTGGTCCAGGACGCCGGGCGCGCTGTAGGCGGCGGCCAGGCGGCTGGCCTCGCGGCGGAACGTGCCGCTG
>JBOHCO010001415.1:0-7499 GCA_050698895.1 Streptosporangiaceae bacterium | reverse complement strand
CCCTCCAGGCGGACTGCTAGAACGCGTTCTAGCTCATTGGAGGCACGTCGGGCGGCGGTGTCAAGCGGGCCGGCCGAGCGGGCCGTGCAGAGGCCAGCGCGGAGGGCAGCGCAGGGGCAGCGCGGCGGGCGGCTAGCCCGGTTGGCCGGGGCCCGTCTCGGTGTCGCCGGACCGCGCCGACTGGCCGGCCTCGGTCGGCATCCCGGTGTCCTCCTTGGTCGCGATCCGCTCGCCCGCCTCGGCCTGGTGCTCGTCGGCCGCGCCCGCGGCCAGGGTCGTCTCGGCCGCGGCCGGGCCCGAAATCGCCAGGTCGGAGGCTCTCCCGACGTGGCGGACGTCGGGGTGCGAATCGGCCCAGTAGACCGCGCCGATCCAGCCGAACAGGACGACGAGGACGGGAACGATCAGGAAGACGTAGTCGACTCCCGACGTGATGACCTGCGGCGTGTGCATCGGGCCCACCTCCTTATGGGGAGGTCATACCCCGTCGCGGCCGCGTCGATCAGCGCGCTCGCGCTCCGGGCGGAGCCCGGTCAGGCTAGGGCAGTTTCCAGTCGACCGGTTCGGCGCCCTGCTCCTCGAGCAGGCGGCTGGCCTGGCTGAACGGGCGGGATCCGAAGAAGCCGCGGTCGGCCGAGTTCGGGCTCGGGTGGGCCGACTCGATGAGCGGGACGCCGTCCAGCAGCGGGGCCAGGTTGCGCGCGTCCCGGCCCCACAAGATGGCGACCAGCGGGCCGCCGCGGGCGGCCAGTGCCCGGATGGCCTGCTCGGTGACCTCCTCCCAGCCCAGGCCGCGATGCGAGCCGATCTTGCCGGGCTGGACGGTAAGCACCCGGTTGAGCAGCATCACCCCGCGCTCGGTCCAGGGGCTCAGGTCACCGCTGGACGGTCGGGGGTAGCCCAGGTCGTCGGTGTACTCGCGGAAGATGTTGGCCAGGCTGGCGGGAAGCCGGCGAACCTCGGGCGCGACGGAGAAGCTGAGCCCGACCGGGTGGCCGGGCGTCGGGTAGGGATCCTGGCCGACGATGAGCACCCGGACGTCAGCCAGCGGCCGGCGGAACGCCCGCAGCACGTTCTCCCCGGCCGGGAGATAGCCCCGGCCCGCGGTGTTCTCCGCGCGGAGGAACTCGCCCATCCGCTTGATGCGCGGGGCGACCGGCTCCAGGGCCGCCGCCCAGTCCGGCGCCATGATCTCTGCGAGGGGGCGGTCAGCCATGACAGGTCAGTCTATCCGGCGCCGCCCGGCTGAGTGGCCGGCATTATCAGGCGCCCGGCGGAAGGGCAGGCCGCGCCCGCCAATCGGCCGATATCCGGACGATAGCCAGGCACCGCCGACATCGGCGTGCCAGGATGCCACCGTGCGACGGCTTCGAATGCAGCCCACCCGGCTGGTGCTCGCCGGGAGCGCGGTGGCCGCGCTGGCCGCCGTCGGCCTGGCCCAGGGCGGCGCCCCGGCCGCGCCCGGCCAGGACGGTGTTGGCCGGGACAGTGCTGGCCGGGACAGTGCTGGCCAGTACAGCGCCGGCGGCGCGGTCCGCCTGACGATGGCCGTGCCCGCGCCCCCGGCCACCCCCGCGGTGGCCGTCACCCCCGCCGGGACCACGGTGCCCGGCGCCGCGAACTGCCCGCTGTTCCCGGCCAGCAACGTGTGGAACACCGACATCTCCCGGCTGCCCGTCGACCCGCCCGGCGCGGCCTGGCTGGCCAGCATGGACGCCGGCCATACCGACCTGCACCCCGACTTCGGGCCCGATCCCGGCGGCTACCCGTACGGGATCCCGGACCGGATCGTGACCAGTCGGCACCGGCTGGTCCGGATCAAGTTCAGCTACGCGTCGGAGAGCAACCGCGGGCCCTATCCGCTCGGCCCGGACACCCCCATCGAGGGCGGCCGGAACGCCGGCGGCGACCGCCACGCCATCATGGTCAACTCGCGGACCTGCACGCTCTACGAGCTGTGGAATGCCCGTTACTCGGCCCGCGGCTCCACGGTCGGCTCGGGCGCCATCTGGCACCTCAGGTCGAACGCGCTGCGCCCCGCCGGGTGGACCTCGGCCGACGCGGCGGGCCTGCCAATCCTGCCCGGCCTGCTCAACTTCGCCCAGGTCCAGGCGGCCGTCCGGCACGGCCGGCCGATCACCCACGCGATCCGTTTCACCGCCCAGCGGACCCGGTCGGCCTACATCTGGCCGGCCCGGCACGCGGCGGGCTCGGGCTCCAGCCCCCGCCTGCCGCCGATGGGCGCCCGGTTCCGGCTGCGGGCCAGCTTCCCGGTTGGCCGGTTCTGCGCCAGTCGGCGCAACCGGTACTGCCGGGACGCCAAGGCCATCCTGGTGGAAATGCAGCGCTACGGGCTGATCCTCGCCGACAACGGCAGCAACTGGTTCTTCCAGGGCAGCGCGTTCCCGCAGTGGCCCAACGGCCTCGTCGCGCTGCTCAAGCGGATTCCGGCCGGGGCGTTCCAGGCGGTTAACGAGTCCTGCCTGATGGTGCACCGCAACTCCGGTCAGGCCAGGGCCCGGCCAGGATGCCCGATCGGCTGAGTCGCTCCGTCGCTGATAGCTAGGCTCTCATTACCCTGAGTGAGAGCGGGTCCCTGCTCGCCTGGCGACGCTGGAGGTTCCTGATGAGCCTGCCCCGGACCATCCCCGACTCGGTGCTCTTCACCACCTACAACGTGCTGGACCTGTTCCTGAGCGACTCGGCCGAGGGCGCCGAGCACTACCAGCAGGTGGTGAAGTCAATCCGCGAGCTCGGATGCGACGTGCTCGCCGTGCAGGAGATCCGCGGCTCGGACAGCGAGGTGGTGGCCGGCCGGCTTCGCCAGCTGGCCGACGACGTGGGCATGCGCTGCCTGGTCACCCCGCCCGGCGGGGCCGCCGATGCCCGCCTGCCCGCGGTGGCCATGGGCTCGCGTGGATTCCACTGCGGGCTGATGTGGCGGGGCGAGATCGAGCCGGTCCCCGGCTCGCTGCGGGGCCTGGGCCGGGGCCATTTCTGGCACTCGCTGGCCGTGGTCACCCTGGATGTCGGCGGGCGCCGGGTGCGGCACGCGGCCTTCCACGCCACGCCGTTCGGGCGGCTGCTGCGCGCGGACCAGAACGAGCGGCTGGTGGCTATGCTGACCAGCCCGGCGGACAGCCTCCCGGCGCTGGTCGGCGCGGACTGGAACACCGAGTCGGCGGACCGGGTCTTCGACCAGATGACCGACCGCTGGGTGCTGTACGAGCCGCGCGACCCTTACGAGAGCGTGCCGTGGTTCGCCGACCTGATCTACCAGTGCGAGTGGGACTACGACGAGAACGGGCAGCGGCGCTACTGGGCCGACCGGCGGCCGGGCGACGTGCTGTGGGCGGGTGGTCTGCACGACGCGGCGGCGGTGCTGCATGCGCCCTGGCAGCCGACGGCCGGCCACTATCCCGGCGACCGGTACGGCGCGGCCGGGATCTCCCGGCGGATCGACGCCATCCGGGTCAGCCCGCACCTGCTCGGCGCGCTGCGCGCCTATCACGTCACCGACACCGAGCTGACCCGGCAGGCGTCCGACCACCTGCCGGTCAGCGTGGAGTACGACCCGGCCGCGGTCGCCGACCACACCCCCAGCTCCGCGTCATGGCTGGCCCTGTGATGACGCTGGAACGGCACCAGAGGGCCAGCCATGACGTTCCGCCGCGCGGGTCAGGAGGGCGTGAGCGCGGGACTGCGCTCGGCGGGCGCGGCGGACGAGGCAGCGGACGCGGGGGCCGAGGCGGTCGGGGTGCCTCGGACCGCGCCGCGGCGGCGCAGCTCGGGCAGCACGCCCTCGCCGAACCAGTACGCCTCCTCCAGGTGCGGGTAGCCGGAGAAGATGAACTCCTCGATGCCCAGCGCGGCGTACTCCTCGATCCGGTCGGCCACCTGCTCGTGGCTGCCGACCAGCGCCGTGCCCGCGCCACCGCGGACCAGCCCGATCCCGGCCCACAGGTTGGGGTAGATCTCCAGGCCGTCCGCGCCGCCCCCGGATCGGTAGCCCTCGTGCAGCTCGCGCATCCGGCGCTGGCCGACCGACTCCGACTGGGCCAGGGCCCGCTGCGACCGGGCGATCTCGGACCGCGCGATGGAGTCCAGCATGCGGCTGGCCTCGGCCCATGCCTCCCGCGCGGTATCCCGGCTGATGACGTGCAGCCGGATGCCAAACCGCAGCGTGCGGCCCGCCTCGGCGGCCAGGCGGCGCATCCAGGCGATCTTCTCGGCCACCTGCGCCGGGGGCTCGCCCCAGGTTAGGTAGACGTCCACGTACCGGGCCGCGACCGGCCCGGCGGCCGGCGACGAGCCGCCGAAGTAGACCTGCGGGATGGGCTCCGGCGGGGCCATCACCGTGGCCCCGCTGACCTGGTAGTGGGTCCCGCTGAAGTCGTAGGGCGAGCCGCTCCACGCGCCGCGGATCACGTTCAGGAACTCCCCGGTCCTGGCGTACCGCTCGTCGTGCGACAGGTGGTCGCCGAACCGGCGCTGCTCGGCCGACTCGCCGCCGGTGACCACGTTGAGCAGCAGCCGGCCGCGCGAGATCCGCTGGTAGGTGGCGGCCATCTGCGTGGCCAGGGTGGGCGAGGTGTACCCGGGCCGGAAGGCGACCAGGTACTTCAGCCGCTGGGTCTCGCGGATCAGCGCCGCGGTGACCAGCCAGGCGTCCTCGCACCAGGTGCCGGTCGGGGTCAGCACGCCGGTGAAGCCGAGCTGCTCGGCCGCCCTGGCCACCTGGGCCAGGTAGTCGATGTCCGGCGGCCGGCTGGCCGACCAGGCGCTGCCGTGGTCGCCCGGCCCGCGCCCGCCGCCCGGCGAGCCGGTGACCGGGACCTGGTCTTCCAGGGGAACGCTGTGGCCGCGGCCGACGATGGCCCGGCCATCGCCGGAGGTGGGCAGGAACCAGTGAAATACCAGGCTCATGAGGAACTCCCGGCGGTGCTGTTGAACGTGGTCACGGCGAAGTTGGCGAAGTCCACGTGGCCGGGGATCAGGCCGGCGGCGGTGAACACGTTGGCGATGGCCTGCTGGGTGGCGATCACGCCGCTGGTGATCGGCACGGTCACCGCGGTGTCGTCGGCGGCCGCCTTGGTCATGATGCTGAGCGGCAGGCCGGTGGCCTTGGACCAGGTCTGGGCCCACACCGGCTGATGGGTGTTGGCCCAGGCGTGGGCCTGGGCGATCAGCTTGAGGTAGTCGCGGATGGCGGCCGCCTTGGCCGGGTCGGCCAGCGCGGCGCGGGAGGCCACCTCGAAGGAGTACGTCTTGCCGATCGGCGCCCCGTTGACCAGGACCCTGGCCCCGTGCTGAGCCTCGGCCTGCTCGACGAACGGGCTCCAGACATCCCAGGCATCCACCTGACCGGAGGCGAAGGCGGCCGCGGCCTGGGCCGGCTGCAGGTTCACGATGGTGACGTCCCTGGTCGTCAGCCCGGCCTGCTTGAGCACGTCGACCAGGTGGTAGTTGGACGAGCTGCCCTCGGCCACCGCGATCTTCCGGCCGCGCAGCTGGGCGACCGAGTGGATGGCCGAGCCCTTGGGCACCAGCAGCGCCGTGGCGGCCGGGCTGCCGACGGTGGCGGCGACGACGGCGATCTTCTCCCCGCCCGCGGCGGCGAAGATTGGCGGGGCGTCGCCCACCGCGCCGATGTCGACCGACCCGGCCCCCATGGCCTGCAGCATGGGCGGGCCGGAGGTGAAGTCGGACCAGTCGACCTTGAACGGCAGCTTGTTAATGAGCCCGGCGGCGGTCAGCAGCGCCTGGGCCCCCGAGCCGGCCTGGTCGCCGACGTGCAGGGTCACCTTGGACAGGCTGGCGGTGCTGGCCGACGCCGTGCTCGACGCCGCCGGGCTCGATCCGCCCGAGGCGGCGGGGCTCGAACCGCTCGAGGAGCAGGCCGCGGCCAGCAGCCCGGCGGTCAGCAGCCCGGCGGTCAGCAGCGCCGCGGTCGCGGCGACGGGACCTCTGGTGATCATCGTGTTCCACCTGTGCCTTCCGTGGGGACGCCGAGCTCGGCCAGCAGGTCGGCCCGGGCGGTGATCAGGTCGGGCAGGTCTCTGTTACGGAACCCTTCGCGGGGGCGGGGCGCGTCGACCGGGCAGGAGTAGCCGATTCGCCCGTCGGTCAGCACCAGCACCCGGTCGGCCAGCGCCAGCGCCTCGTCCACGTCGTGGGTCACCAGCAGCACCGCGGGCTCGTGCAGTTCCCACAGCCGCAGCACCAGCCGGTGCATGGCCATCCTGGTCAGCGCGTCCAGCGCGCTGAACGGCTCGTCGAGCAGCAGCAGCCGGGGCTCGCGGACCAGGGCCCTGGCCAGCGAGGCTCGCTGCGCCTCACCGCCGGACAGGGTCAGCGGCCAGGCGCCCGCCCGCTCGGTCAGCCCGACCTCGGCCAGGGCCGCGCCGGCGGCCGCCTTCGGGTCATCGGCGCGCAGCCCGAGGCAGATGTTCGCGCTGACCCGCTTCCACGGCACCAGCCGCGGCTCCTGGAACGCCACCGCCGTGGGGCCGCTGACCCGCACCTCGCCGGTGACCTCGCGGTCCAGCCCGGCCAGCGCCCGTAGCAGCGTGGACTTGCCCGACCCGCTGCGGCCGATCAGCGCGATGAACTCGCCGGGCGCGATGTCCAGGTCGAGCTGGTCGAGTACCGGGCGCCCGCCGAAGGAGCGGGACAGGCCGCGGACCCTGGCCACCTCGGCCGCCGTGGCTAGGCCACGAAGCTGCGTCGCCATGACAGCGCCCTCCTTTCCACCAGCCGGACCAGGGCGTCGGTGAGCAGGCCGAGCGCGCAGTACACGAGCAGCGCCACGAAGATCACGTCGTTACGGCTGAACTGGGTGGCCTGGCTGATCATGTAGCCGAGCCCGGCGTTGGCGTTGAACTGCTCGGCCACCACCAGCGCCAGCCAGCCGACGCCCAGGCTCTGCCGCAGGCCGACCAGCACCTGGGGCAGCGCGCCGGGCAGCACGATCTGGGTCACCAGCTCGCGGCGGGACAGGTGCAGCACCCGGCCCAGCTCGGCCAGCTTGGCGTCCACGTTCCTGATGCCAGCGAACGTGTTCAGGTACAGCGGGATCGCGACCCCGAGGGCGATCAGCAGCACCTTGGGCAGCTCGCCGATGCCGAACCAGACGATGAACACCGGGATCAGCCCGAACAGCGGCAGCGTGCGCAGCATCTGCATGAGCGGGTCCACCGCGTTCTCGCCCAGGCGGCTGAGGCCCGCGGTGATCGCGAGAGCCAGCGCGACCGCGGCCCCGCAGGCGAACCCGATGGCGACCCGCTCCAGCGAGACCAGCATGTTGCCCTGGAGCGTGCCGTAGGCCGCCGAGCTGGTGGTAACCAGCGAGACCGCGGTGCTCCAGACCTCGGTCGGCGGCGGTAGCTTGGCCGCCGAGACCAGGCCCGCCGAGCTGACGGCCTGCCAGCCGGCCAGCACGATGACCGGGCTGATCAGCCGCAGCAGCGCCGCGCTGGGCCGTCGCCGCAGCCGGCCGC
>JBOHCO010001414.1:0-3975 GCA_050698895.1 Streptosporangiaceae bacterium | reverse complement strand
CGGTCACCAGGCCGGCCACGCCGGCCAGGCCGGCCACGCCGGCCACGCCGGCCCCGGCCCGCGCGGCCCGCCGGGTTGTCTCTCCCTGCTGCGGTGCGGACTCCTGCGTCACGATGTCAACCTCCGGACAGTTACGAGATCGTCGCTCCCCCGCATGAGTAGCACGGGCCGCGATGGCGGCACGGGGCGTGCGCGAGTGACGTAATGGTCCGGTAATCAGCTCCCCGGCCGCAGCCGGGTGAGCACCAGGGTGACGTCGTCCTCGCGGTGCTCGAGCTGGCGCGTGATGGTGGCGCAGACCTCGTCGAGCGGCGTAGCCGGGTCGGCCAGCGCCGCGCCGAGCGCGACGCGGAGCGCGGCCATGCCCTCGTCCACCGGCAGGCTGCGGCTCTCCACCAGCCCGTCGGTGTACAGGGCCAGCGTCGCGCCGGGCGGCAGCGGGGTCTGCGTGGTCTCGAACGCCTCCGCGGCCAGCCCCAGCGGCAGTCCGGCAGGCAGGTCCAGCACCGTGCTGTCGCCGCCGGGGAGCACAAGCACCGGCGGCAGGTGCCCGGCCCGGGCCGTGACCGTGGTCCCCCCGGCCGGATCCACGACGGTATAGATGCAGGTCGCGAACGGCTCGGCCATCCCGGACGCCATCTCGTCCAGCCGATGCAGGATCTCGCCGGGCGGCAGGTCCAGCCCGGCCAGGGTATGCGCCGCGGTGCGCAGCTGCACCATCACCGCGGCCGCTTCCGGGCCGTGGCCCATCGCGTCCCCGACGATCAGCGCGGCCCGGCCGCCGGGCAGGGCCACGATGTCGTGCCAGTCGCCGCCGACCACGCTGGCCCCCACGCCCAGGTAGGCCGAGGCCACCTCCAGGCCGGCCGGGACGTCCGGCCGGCCGGGCAGCAGCCCGCGCTGCAGGGCCAGCGCGGTCAGCCGCTCGCGGTGGTACAGCCGGGCGTTGTCGATGCAGACCGCCGCCCGCGAGGCCAGCTCCCCGGCCACCGCGATGTCGTCGGGGCTGAACGCCGGGCTGGCCGGGGACCGCCCGAACGTCGCGCAGCCGACCACCGCGCCGCGGGCGATCAGCGGCATGGCCAGGAACGACCGGTAGCCCGCCGCGATCTCGGTCGCGCCCGGCCGGCGGGCCAGCCGCTCGGCCGTCTCGGCATCCAGGTGATCGGACAGCACCGGCTCGCCGGTGGCCATGGCCTGCGCGGACGGCGAGACCGGCCCGAACACCAGGACCTCGCCGGGCGGCAGCAGGCCGTCGGTCAGCGCCGCCGCCTGCCCGGACACGCTGGCGGCCAGCCGGCGCATCACCGCGCCGGCGCCCGTCCGGGGCGAGGCCAGCTCGTCGGCGGCGAGCAGGGTCTCGCGCACGAAGATGGAGGCCGCCTCGGCGAAGCCGGGCACCGCGACCTCGGCTACCTCCCGGGCGGTCTCGGTCAGGCCGAGCGTGGTGCCGATCCGGGCCGCCGCCTCGCTCAGCCAGGTCGCGCGCGGGCCCGGCGACGCCCGCTGCGCGACCACGATCGCCCCGCCGCCCAGGCCGGCCAGCGGCTCCCAGCGGATCGCGAACCGGCCCTCGCCCAGCCGGCCGCCGGCCACCGTGGCCGACCAGATGCGCCCGGCCGCCGTCTCGGCCAGCGCATGGCTGACCAGCTGCCGGTGGCCGGGCCCAGTGAGCAGCACGTCAGCGACGTGCCCCCCGGCCCGAACCGGCCCGAACAACCGGATTGCGGTCACCGACCAGGAGGTGATCTGGCCGTCCGTATCAAGGGTGAACGTGGCCAGGCCGCCCAGGTCCGGCTCGTGCCGCCGGGGCAGCCCCGCGTCGCCGTCCCGGCTGATCTGCGCCTCCACCTGCACCCAGTCCTTCCGGCGACGCGCGACACAGCTCCTTAACAATGGTCGTTCCCGCGACCCTCACCCGCCCGCGGGAGCCGTTGTTATCACTCTTAGATACCACGCATAACGAAATGTATCGCAATAACGGCACCGGAAATCGTACGGACGCCGACCGTCCGTTCCTCCGGCGCGCGGTGGCCAGCCGAAGCAGATTGAGGGGGCGGCCCGGGAAACCTGGGCCGCCCCCGTCGCTTGCCTGGTCATCCGCGGGCATCAGCGTGGCTCTACCTGACCGCGGCGGGGAGCCGGGCATTCACCGCCCGGGGCTGGCCACGGCGGCCAGCACCTGCGTCGGCGCCTCGGCCGCCGCCCGCTGGGCCGACAGCGACTCGGCTGTCACCGACTCGCCCAGCACCGACTCGCCCAGCATCGACTCCGCCGCCAGCGACTCGGCCAGCACCGGCTCGGCCGTCGCAGGCTGTCCGGCGGCCGCGGCCATGCGCGGCAGCGTCAGCGCGTAGACCGGCGCGGCCGCGCCGCAGGCGAGCAGGGCCCCGGTGATGCCGAGCGCCGAGACCAGCAGCGGGGCGATCAGCGAGCCGAGGGCGATGCCGGCCACCGCGGCGGGCAGGGCCAGGCCGTAGGCGCGGCCGAACACCTCCGGCGGCAGCATCCGCTGGAGCCCGGTCTCGGTCAGGATCTCGACCAGTATCGCCCCGGCGCCGGTCACCGCGACCAGGATCAGCGCCAGCACTGCCCCGCGGGCGACCGCCAGCAGCAGCATCGGCAGGCCGACTGCGGCCAGCGTGTTGGCCAGCACGGTCCGCTGGCTCGAGTGGCGCAGCGCGCGGCTGGCCAGCGCGGTGCCGGCCAGCGCGCCCACGCCGAGGGCCGCGAACAGGTAGCCGTAACCATGCAGGCCCAGCCCGGACCGGCGGGCGACCAGCAGGAGCAGCACGGTCTGCATTCCGTAGACCACGCTGCACATCACGTCGGCGCCGACCAGCCGCAGCGCGCTGGGGCGGCTGCGCAGTGCCGCGGCGCCCGCGGCGATGCCCCTGAGCAGCCCGGCGGGCCGCTCGGCGCGACCGCCAGCACCAGGCCGGAAGCAATCCCCGGCGGGAATGGCCAGCACGGTGGCGGCGGACAGGCCGAAAGTGAGCCCGTTAATCAGGAAAGCCAGTGCGGGCGAGCCGAGTAGCAGCAGCACGCCGCCCAGCGCCGGGCCGACGATGATGCCCAGCCCGGTGACCGCGGAGCGGGCCGCGTTGGCACCGGGCAGGTCGGCGTCCGGGACGAGCCGCGGCGTGGTGGCCGAGGCGCAGGGCAGGTACGGGGTGCCTGCGGCGGTGGCCAGGGCGGCGATGACCGGCGCGATCAGGATCGGCAGGTGCGTGGCGGCGACCAGGGCCAGTGCCACCATGAGCGCCAGCCGGATCAGGTCGCTGGCGATCATGACCAGGCGCCGGTCGTAGCGGTCGGCGACCACGCCGCCCAGCGGGCCGAGGGCCACCATCGGGACCACCCGCGCGGCGGTGGTGACGCCCGCCCACAGCGCGGAGTGGGTCCGCTGGTAGACCAGCGCGACCAGGGCCAGGTTGTACAGCCAGTCGCCGGCCTGGGAGATGGCCAGCCCGGCCAGCAGCCGGCGGAAGGCCGGGTAGCGCAGCGCCGCCCGGATCGTGCCCGCTGGCGCGTTGTTCATGTTCATCGGTCCTGCCCTCTCTGCTGACCTGCGATGACAGTTTCAGCGTCGGGCTAAGGGCCAGGGTCCCGCATCGTTCACCGGCCGTAGCCGGGCGGCGTTGCCCCCTCAGATTCGCGGCCGGCCTCCTTAGCCGGGGCGGCGGTCCCCCTTAGCCGGTCAGGGCGGCTCGATGCCCAGGCGGTGCGCGACCGCGGCGGCTTCCACCCGGCCGCTGACTCCGAGCTTGGCCAGGATGTTGGATACGTGCACGCTGGCCGTCTTGGCGCTGATGAACAGCTCGCGGGCGATCTCCGGATTGGACCGGCCGGCCGCCAGCCGGGTCAGCACCTCGCGCTCCCGCTCGGTGAGGCCGAACCGGGCCAGCTCGTCCGCGGGCTCCGGTGACGGCGCCGCCGCCGCGCTCTCGTCCGGGCCCGCGCCGGGCGCCAGGC
>JBOHCO010001413.1:0-2511 GCA_050698895.1 Streptosporangiaceae bacterium | reverse complement strand
CCTCCCGGCCGAACCGGGCCTGGCGGCAAAACGGCCAGGACATCAGCGGCAGATCGGCCACACGATGAGCGGCAGATCGCGCGCACGGGTATCGGCAGACCGGCCAAGGCGGACGAGGCTTCCGGGCGATGGCCGCCTTTTCGGTGCTCGACAGCTGAGCTCTCTGAACAGCCTCGGAGCGGGCCGCGCCGGGGATGGCGCTGCCCGCCTGACCGCGGGACCGGGCCGGTTACTTGGACGGCATGAAGCGGTAGATGGCGCCGGCGGTGTCGTCGCTGACGTAAAGCGCGCCGTCGGGGCCAGCAACGGCATCAACGGCCCTTCCCCAGCGGCTTCCGTCGGCGTCCTGGAAGCCGGTGATCAGGGCGATGGCGGGCCTGAGGGTGTGCTTGGCGGCGTTCCACGCCATCCACAGCACCGCCGGGGCGCGGGGCGGGTTGCGGTTCCAGGAGCCGTGCACGCCCACGACGGCACCCCCCGACCACGGGGCGGGGATCTTGCTGCCCTCCAGGAAGGACATCCCGAGCGGGGCGCTGTGCGCCGCGAGCCCGACCTGGAGCTTCTGCAGCTTGTCGCACTTGAGGTGCTTGCCGCCGGGGTTGGTCAGCGAGTCGGCGACGAGCGGGACGTTGGCCAGCGACCCGGCCGGGTGGTTCAGGTCCTGGTCCGGGTTGCAGTACGGCCAGCCGAGATCGCGGCCCTGGGTCACCGGGAGGACCTCGTCCGGCGGATGGTTGTTCACGTAGGCCTGGATGACCTTGCCGTAGGCGTCCTTGTACCCGCCGTAGGCCTTGTGGAACGGGAAGGGGATGTTGTCGCGGTTGTTGACGGCCGTCCACACGGTGCCGTTGGGAGCGGTGGCCAGGCCCTCGCCGTTGCGCACGCCCCTCTCCACCACATGCAGATCGGTGCCATCCGGCTTCACGGCCATGATCACGGCCCGCTGGGGCTTCATGGTCCGGTCGTCGGGATTGGCGTTCGACGAGCTGCCGACGCCGAAGTAGACCATCCCGTTCGGGGCGACGGCGATGTCCTTGTCCAGGTGAACGTCATCGCCCGAGGGGTCACTGGCGGAGAGGTTGGCGGCGATCACCTTGCGGGCGCCGCTGATGCCGTTGGCGCCCCAGGGGTACCGGTCGATCTGGTTGGCCTCGCCGACGTAGAGGACCCAGTGGCCGGACACCTTGGCGAACGCCATGCCCTGCGGTGTGTTCAGGCCGGTCAGCAGCACGCTCGTGCCGCCCGTCTTACTGGCGCCCGGCTTCAGCTCGACGATCAGGCCGTTGGAGGGCTCGCTGACCAGCAGGTCACCTTCCGGGGTCCAGGCTTCCATGCGGGCGTCGGGCACTCTGGCCCACACCCGTGCCGTCCACCCGGTGGGCACGGTCACGGTCCGTTTCGTGGCGAACGGCCCGCCGCCGAGGCCGCTCGGGACGACGAGAGTGACGCTCGACCGGCCGGCGGCCGTCGTGCTGATCCCGGCCGCCGAGGGGCGGGCGGCACCGGGAGAGGCGGACCCGCCGCAAGCCGTGACCGCCAGGCCGGCGGCGGCGGCGATGGCGAGCGCAATGAGCAGACGTGGGCCCATTAGCGAAGTTCATCACGCCGGCGGGCGCCCGTCTCAGTGACTGGTCTCTTACACGAGCCCGCCGGCGGGCGGAACAGCACCTCGCGCGGCTCGATCAGGTGCGGTGCGCGCTGAGGACCTCGAAGTGCGTGATCGCGGGATCGGAGCCGAGCAGGGTCGCGCGGGCTCGCGGTGTCACGTGCTCGCGCTGGCAGTCCTGGCCCGCGAAGCGGCGCACTGCGGCCCTGGACTCGAACAGCGTCATGGTCCTGATGGCCATGGCGCCGTCATCCTCGCGGGCGAGCAGATAGGCGCCGCGGAAGCCGGGGACGCCGCTGAGCTGGCTCAGCACTTCGGTATCGAATACCTGCTGGTAGCGCTGAGTGTCGTGGGGGCCGCTGGTCCGGGCATCCCATATTCGCGCGATCATGGCGTTGCTCCTCGTGCTCGGGGTCGGACCACGAGTGTCGCCAGGGTCGGGCGGCCGGGGCTTGAACGACGATGCTCAGTTCGGCCGGGTCAGAGCGGCCCGGTCAGATCCGGCCGGGCCAGCAGCTGGCGCAGGTCCCGCGGCGTGCGGCCGCACTCCTGGCGCACGGTCCTGGTCAGGTGGGCATGGTCGGCGAAGCCGACCCGCGCGGCCAGCCCGGTCAGGTCGCGCTCCCCGGCCTCGAAGGCGTCCAGGGCGGCCAGCACCAGGATCCGGCGGCGGTACCGGGTCAGGGTCATCCCGGTCTGCCGGTGGAAGACCCGGCTCAGGTGATGGGGTGAGCAGCCGACGCGGCGGGCCAGGTCGGCCAGTCCCGGCCGGGCCGGGTCGGCGGCCAGGGCCTCGCGCGCGGCGTCGGCCAGCCGTCGCTGGGCGGCCATGGTCGCGGGTCGCCGGGCGTCGGCCGGGGCGGGGGAGCGCTCGGTGAGCAGGGCGGCCGCGAGCCGGGTGGCCC
>JBOHCO010001412.1:0-4190 GCA_050698895.1 Streptosporangiaceae bacterium | reverse complement strand
GCCGACCGCGGCGGTGCCATCCGTCGCCACAACGCCGGCCAGCGCACCGTCCCTCGCGCCGCCGTCCGCCGCGCGGGGCGCGGGCAGCGACACCGGGTCGGCGGGCTCGGGCACCGACGGCGGCTCCTCGAGCACGCCGGAGATCTTCTCCAGCGCGGCGCCGGCGGACTGGAAGTTGCTGTAGAACTGCGACAGGTCGACCAGCGGGTCGAAGAAACGCTGCAGGTAGAGCAGGAACGTGACCAGCACGCCGAGCGCCATCTGGTGGTCGATGACCCGCAGGCCGCCGTAGAGCAGCACGGCGCCGATGGCCAGGTTGCCGACCAGCGTCACGCCGGGGAAGAAGATGGCCAGCAGCCGGGCGGCGCGCAGGCTGGCGTCGGCGTAGGCCTGGTTGAAGTCGTCGAAGATCTCCTCGTTGCGCGGCTCGCGGCGGAAGGCCTGGACCGCCCTGATGCCGCCGAAGGTCTCGACGAAGTGCACGATGACCTGGGCGATGGTCTCCCTGGTCCGGCGGTAGGAGAGCGCGGACTCGCGGCGGAACCAGGCTGACAGCCACAGCAGCGGGATGAACCCGGTGAAGATCACCAGCGCGAGCTGCCAGTCCAGCAGCAGCATCCCGGTGCCCACCAGCAGCATGGTGAACAGCGCGGAGACCAGGCTGTCCAGGCCGTCGGCGAACAGGTCGGCGATCGAGTCGATGTCGGAGACCTGGCGCGAGATGACCCGGCCGGAGGTGTACTTCTCGTGGAAGGCCACGGGCAGCGCCTGGAAGTGCGCGAACAGGCGGCAGCGCAGTTCGAGCACGATCTTGCCGCCCAGCCGGCCGATGCCGCTGATGAAGGCCCGGGTGGTCACGGCCTGGACGGCGACGGCCACGGCGAACGCGCCGACGGTCACGGCCAGCGGCACGATGTCGCGGCTCCGGGTCAGCTGCGGGATCTGGTCCACGCCGCGGCCGACCAGCCACGGCCCGGCCAGGATGGCCACGTTGGCGATGACGATCAGGACCAGGATGGCGACGACCTGGACCCGGTGCGGGCCGAGCAGGTCGCGCAGCAGCCGGCGGGAGCGATGGCGCAGGAACGAGGACAGGCCGGGGGAGACGTCGTCGGCGTCCTCAGCCGCGATGCCGCGCCAGGCCTCGGCGGGGGACTGGCTCATCGGCGCGCTCCCGCGGTCCGGTCGGGCTCGGCGCTCATCAGGTCCCGGTACAGGGGCTCGGTGCCCAGCAGCTCGCGGTGGGTGCCGACGGCGGTGATCACGCCCCCGGACAGCAGCGCCACCCGGTCGGCCAGCAGCACGGTGGACGGCCGGTGGGCCACGATCAGGGCGGTGGACAGGGTCAGCACCTCGCCCAGCGCGCGGGTGACCTTGGCCTCGGTGTGCACGTCGAGCGCGGACAGCGGGTCGTCGAGCAGCAGCACGTGCGGCCGGCCCAGGATGGCCCGGGCCAGCGCGATGCGCTGGCGCTGGCCGCCGGACAGGGCCATGCCCTGCTCGCCGATCCGGGTGTCCAGGCCCCAGGGCAGATCATCCACGAAGTCGGCCTGGGCCACGGCCAGCGCGGCCCGGACGTCGGCCTCATTGGCGTCCGGCATGCCGTAGCTGACGTTCTCCCTGACGCTGGCCGAGAACAGCGTGGGGTCCTCGAACGCGCAGCCCAGCCGGGCGCGCAGCACGCCCAGCGGCAGGTCGCGCACGTCGGTGCCGTCCAGCCGGATGGCGCCGGTGGTCACGTCGGCCAGCCGCGGGACGAGCTGGAGCAGCGTGGTCTTGCCGGAGCCGGTGGCGCCGACCAGCGCGACGGTCTCGCCGGGCGCCAGGTCCAGGCTGACCCCGCGCAGCACCGGCGCGGGCGCCTGGGGGAAGGTGAAGGTGACCTCGTCGAAGACCAGGTGCCCGTAACCCCGGCCGATGCCGGGGCGCGGACCGGCCGCGGCCTCAGCCTGGGCCTGGGCCGGGACCAGCGCCCGCACCTCGGTCACGCCGGGCCGGTTGGCGACCGCGGGCGGCGTGTCGAAGATCTCGTAGACCCGCTGGGACGCGGTGGCCGCCTCCTGGCCTCCGGCGATGATGTAGCCCATCGCCTCGATCGGCCAGACAAGCAGCAGGGCCAGCGTGATGAACGCGACCAGGCCGCCGGTGGTCAGCTCGTGCCGGCTCACCGCCAGCGCGCCCAGCAGCAGGATCAGCCCGATCACGATGTTGGGCACCAGGTCCAGCCCGGCCCAGAACGAGCCGCGCAGCCGGGCCATGGACAGCATGGTGCCGAACACCTGGTCGGCCTGCTCGCGGTGCCGGGCCTCGGCCTCGCGGCGGCGGCCCAGCGCCTTGAGCACCCGGATCCCGCTGGCCGCCTCCTCGATGTAGGTAGCCAGGTCGCCCTGCTCGTCCTGGACCCGCCGGGACAGCACCCGGTAGCGCTTCTCGAACGCCACGCAGAGCAGGAACACGGGCACGAACACGGCCCCGGTGAGCAGCCCCAGCCACCAGTTGAGGTGGATCAGCAGCGCCACCACGACCAGGAACGTCCAGATGTTGGTGATGAAGAACACCACGCCGAAGCCGCCGAACCGGCGGATCGCCGACAGGTCGGTGGTGGAGCGGGACAGCAGCTGGCCCGACTGCCAGGCGTCGTGGAAGCCGGTATCCAGGCGCTGGAGGTGGGCGTACAGGTCCTGGCGCAGCGACTTCTCCATGCCCGCGACCGCGCCGGCCTGGACCCAGCGCCGGAAGAAGTTCAGGAAGACCTGGAGCAGCCCGAAGGCCACGGCGAGGATGCCGAGCTGGACTAGCAGCGTTCGGTTGACGTGCCGGATCGCGCTGTCGACCACCGACTTGGTCAGCAGCGGGATGGTGATCTCCGCCGACACCGAGAGCAGCGCCGCGAAGATCATGAAGGCCAGCCGGCCGTAGTAAGGCCGCAGGTACTCGCGTATGCGCCAGAGCGCTGCGGCCGGTGTCTGCGCAGCGGCAAGCTCCTGCGCCCGGGCATGCGGACGCGAGGAGGGTGAATCGGGGGGCATTATTCGCAGGCTAACCGCGAGTGCCCTGGATGTCACGTCATTTTTTGGCCGGCCGGCGGCCGGCCAGGTCCCGGCCGGCGGCGGAGCCGGTCCCGGCGAGCGGCGGAGCAGGTCCCGGCCGGCGGCGGCGCCGGTCCCGGCCGGGCGGCCGAGCCGGGTCGCTGACCCATCGCGGACCAGCGTCGCGGACCGGGGCGAGCGCGGCCTTCGCCTATATACGGCACAGGGTGGCGGACAGCGGGTAACTCTGGCACTCTGGCACGACGCGGGGGCGAGCCGGAGCCCGATCCGGCAGGGAGAGGTACCCATGGAATGCGCCAGTTCCTGGGGATTGCCAGAGACGGCATGGCGGCCAAATCCGGTGCTGGCGGCGTACCAGGATGGCGTGACCGCGATCGGCCGTCTGGCCGATCGCTTCAGCGGGAGCGTGTGGCACGCGCGGACGCCGTGCCCCGAATGGCGGGCCAGTGACGTGGCCGCCCATCTGCGCTGCGTCGCCGACGACTACCACGAGTACCTCAACGACGCGCCGGTCAGCCGGTACGCCCGGCTGATGGGCAGCGGCGTGCCGCCCCCGACCATCGCCAGGAAGCTGGCCCGGCAGAACGCGGCCGAGCTGGCCGCGCTGTCCGACGCCCGGCCGGCCGAGCACATCGCGGCGTTCGCCGTCGCCGCGCGCGCCTACGCGACCCGGCTGCCGTCGGTCTGGGACCTGCCCCACCACGTGTACCGCGACCAGGTGGTGACGGTGGCCGGGATGGCGGGCGCGGCCGCCGCCGAGTTCCACCTGCACGCCTGGGACCTGTCCCGCGCGCTCGGCCTGGACCACCGCCCGGACCAGCCCGAGGTGGTGCTGGAGGGCTGGCGGGCCGGCATGCCGCACCAGCCGGTGGACGCCGAGGCCGGCTGGCTGGGTTTCGGCCGGCGCCGCGATCCCTGGTACATGCTGCTGCTCGCGTCCGGCCGGCTGCCGTCCTGGGCCGGCCGCCTGCCGCCCTGGGCGGACCGGGGCCAGGACCGCCGGGCCCGCCGCATACGCTGAGCTGGCGCCAGGCGACACTGGCACCAGCAGGCACACCAGCAGGCACAGCGGCTGTCTCCCGGAGGATCGATGGGCTTTGACGTCGGCGCGGTCCGCGCCGCCTACCCGGCGCTGGCCGA
>JBOHCO010001411.1:0-5040 GCA_050698895.1 Streptosporangiaceae bacterium | reverse complement strand
GGCGACGCCGACGCGGTCGTCAGCGCCTTCGAGCCGGACGGCTACTTCCGCGGGGCGACCGGCCCGGACGACATGCACCGCGGCCACCGCGCGCTGCGCTCCTACTTCACCCGGCGGCTCAGCGCGGGCGGCATCGGCGTCCAGGACTGCGCCGTGACCGACGACGGGGCGCGCTGCGCGGTCGAGTACAACCTCGTCCGCTGGGGCCCGCGTGACCTGCCGGCCCAGGCGGGCATCGCGGTGTTCGACCGCGGCCCGGACGGGCTGCTGGCCGCGGCCCGCATCTACGACGACGTCCAGCCGCCCGCCGAGACTCAGGGCTAGCAGCCGGGGGAGCCCGGCCCCCGGTTCAGGGCTTCCGGCCGACCGCGCACCACATGGACGACGGACGGCTGGCGGTCAGGTCGCCGTCCGGCCGCCACCTGGCCACCGCGACCACCCCGGGCTCGACCAGCTCAAGCCCGTCGAAGAACCGGGTGGTCTCCTCCTGGCCGCGCAGCGTGGCCTGGTCGGCGCTGCGCTCGTTGTAGCGCTGGATGGACTCGCCCCGGTTGGGGTTGAAGTCGTCGGTCGGATGGGAGACGACCAGGAAGCTGCCCGACGGCAGCGCGTCCATCAGCCGGCCGACCAGCGTGTACGGGTCCTCGCCGGGCGGGATGAACTGGAGCACGGCCAGCAGCATGAGCGCCGTCGGCTGGCTGAAGTCCAGCGTCTTCGCGGCCTCGGCCAGGATGGCGTCCGGGTCGTGCAGGTCGGCCTGGATGTAGGCGCACGCCCCCTGCGGGGCGCTGGTCAGCAGCGCCCGGGCGTGGGTCAGCACGATCGGGTCATGATATGCGTTGTCATTGACTGTGGCCTGGGCGGGTAAATCTGATCATTAAGCATTCCCATTTTTTCTGGGAACGACACCTGAATCTAAAGGCCGACCCTGGGCACGGCACCCGGCACATGAGGAGTTTGGCACCTGTGGGAGGACGGCAAATGCCACAGCGATATTTAGGGGCAGGCAGGCGCGCAACCTTCCCGGAGCTTTTTATCGCAAGGTGTCAGCCAAACTCACGAGCGCCGCTGTCTTGTAGCTAGCACTATAGACATTCACATCTATCCCGCCCTTGTAGAACTCGATCCATGCGGGATTTGAATGTTTGACGTCAGTACGCTGCTTAATGATAAGAGCTGGCGCGCCGTCAACCCGACCTATGCGATCTTTTCCGAGATGGTCTTTAACTATGCTCCTGAAGTAATCTATTGCATTTTTTCGGTCGGCAGGCACGCGCCACATCATGACCGTGACTTTACCGCCATCAAGAATGATCGCGGCCTGTCGCAGTCTCGGATTAACCCACGTTTCCGTCAGGTCAACGTCCTTAATCGCAGCGGTCGATCGCGGTGTAAGCAGTGAAAAGCCCACGGTGCGAGTGGCTGCTGCCACAGACGTGGCATGGCCAGCAACAAGAGGATTGCCCGAATACGCCGGGCCTTGACCAGGCGGGCCGCCGCTTCCGCCGGACCCGCGCGGTGCACATCCCAGGACGGTCAATCCAAGCACGGCAATAACCGCGCTGCTCGCTAGAACCTTAGGCATCCGAATAGATGACCGGGATAGACGCATGTCACTCACTCGTTTCGAGCTAGCAGACACCAAAATTCTGGGTAACATCACTACTTGTATTGCTGTTCTTGTGAAAATACCAATCTGTCGAGTTATCAGCAAAACACTCATAGTCTTGATATCCGGAAGTCGACCACGTTCCGTACGAGGGACTCCACTGCAAGTTCGTAAAGTTCGCGTATAGCGTGTCACAGTTGTTGTGATGTTCAGAATTAGTGATATCATAACCTTCATTGAAGTTTACCTGAGGGCTATAGTTAAAGGGACTTGATTGTCCATCTACCACAAAGCGAAAAATCCTATCGCCGCCGACATTTTCTACTTTGAAATGGTAGTTTGTATTGGGATTGAGCGTGTACCCTGTATAATTTTGCTGCCCACTGTCCTGACCGTCTATTACCCATTCAGAATATACTACGGGAGTGTTACTGAACATACCATTACCGGCGGTCCAGTCAACTTCTACATCATTGTAGAAAGAGTTGCCCGAAGATCCCCCTGGCCCCCGGACAAACAAGCTACGATAAATGTTGTCGTTAATGCCATTGAGTGTGGACTGCGTAAGCACATATATGCTGCCTTCATTGCCATACGAGGGTGGCTTGTTGGCGTCGTAGCCTTCTACGTTCACATGGTTGGCAGCGCATGGCGGCGGATCCTGATCAGCTTTTCCTACTCTCGCTAAATGCGGCGTCGCAATAAGCATCAAGCCGCGACGCTGCTGGCAACGAGGGCCCTTGCATTGCTCCCGAAATGCAATCCCATCCGAGACCCTCCACCCAACGCTGATCGATTTACGTCACGCTCTCACTTCATGCTTATATCACATAGTAAGCCGCAAAGCAATATCCAATTCTCGATCGCAGTCGGTCATGGCAATTGATCGCGTCTCTTGGCCTCCTGTGCTCCGCCGGAGCGCTCAGGGACGCCCTGAGCGCTTCCGTTCCCGTACTCGCTTCAGACAACCTGAACGGCCTACCGTGCGTGCGCACAACCCGACTTGCAATGGTCGTTGTCGACGTAGACGATCTTGGTGTCCGGGGCCTCCTGCTGGGCCACCTCGTGGGTGTTGCTCGCCGACGGGATGCCGGTGCCGATGTCCAGGAACTGCCGGAGGCCGGCCTCGCCGGTCAGGTAGCGCACCGCGCGGGCCAGGAACGCGCGGTTGGACTGCACGGCCTGGGCCAGCTCGGGGTAAGCCCGGAGGGCCAGCTCGCCCGCCTCGCGGTCGGCGGCGAAGTTGTCCTTGCCGCCCAGCCAGTAGTCATAGATCCGAGCCGGATGAGCCACGCTCGTGTCAATGACCGGCGTGTACGGCGCGTACGGCGCGCCGTCACCAGCCCCCGCGTCGACGCCGCCCCCGTCCGAACCCATCTCAGTCGGGCATGCCCCTTTCCGGCCTCGCACTGCTCCCCGGCCCCGCACTGCTCGGCTCCCAGCCTAGTGCGGCGGCCGCGCCGGCCCGGCCATGAACCGGCGCATGACCGGACGATCCAGCTTGCGCCGGGCCACCTCCGCGAAGCCGTGCGCGGCGAAGGTCGCGGCCACGCCGGGGAACAGGTTCCTGGTGTGCGCGGGCACCGCGGTGTCCACCGGGTACGCCTCCACCGCCGGGGCGCCGGCCGCGGCCGCGGCCGGCAGCGCCGCCGCGATCAGCGCGCTCATCACGCCCTGGCCGCGGTGCCCGCGTCGCACGTAGAAGCACGGCAGCGACCACACCGGCAGGTCGTCCACCGGCTGCAGGTACCGGGCCCGGGCCAGCCAGGCCAGGTCGGCCCGCGGGGCCAGCTCGCACCAGCCCACGGCCCGGTCCCCGGCCAGCGCGACCAGGCCCGGCGCCGGGCCGTCGGTGGCCAGCCGCCGCAGGTCGCGCCGGTTGTCGGCAGCAGGGCGGCGGGTGTAGGCCGGTCCGATGCGCCAGTACATGCACCAGCACCCGCTGGAGGCCCCGGACCGGCCGAACAGGTCCTCCAGCGCGGGCCAGAGCTCCGCGGTCAGCGGCTCGATCGTCAGGTCCATCGTGATGTCCCCGTTCACGCGATCCCGTTCACGCGATGCTGTCACACGTTGCTGTCACACAATTCTCACCGAGCCTGGAGCGTGGTGTCACAAGATGGCCAGGTGGACCTGGTAACAGCCGCCGCGCCGGCCCGGTCCTGGCCCGCTGCCCTGAGCCGGCTGGCCCGGGCCGAGATCCTGCTCGCCGTGTTGGCCTTCCTGGGGCTGTGCGCCGCGGCGCTCAGCGTGGCCCCGCGCCTGGTCGAGCCCGATGACTACGCCTACCAGGCGTCCATCGTCGGCATCACCCAGGGTCACCTGCTGACCCTGTCCACCGCCCAGGCCGGGGAGCTGGCCCGGCACCTGGGCCAGCTGTTCGGCCCTCGCGACCAGGCCGCGCCGGTGCAGTGGGTACAGCTGGCGGACGGGCGGTGGATCAGCGAGAAGGACCCCGGCTACCCGTTCCTGGCCGTGGTGTTCCAGGAGCTGGGCCTCATCCGGCTCGCGCCGCTGTTCTTCGGCGCGCTCGCCTGCCTGGGCCTGTTCGCCGGCGGGCGCCGGTGGCTGGGCCGCTACGGCGGCACCGCGGCCGTGGTCCTGTTCTGCTCGTCGGGCGCGGCGATGCTGTTCGCCTGGCGCGACTACATGCCTACGTTCACCGACGCCGCGCTGATCGCGGCCGGCACCGGGACGCTGCTGTGGGCGGTACTGGCCGACGAGGCCAGCCCGGCCCGGCGGACCTGGGCCGGGCTGGCCGCGTTCGTCGCCCTGGAGGCCGCGGCGTTCACCCGGTACACCGACATCGTGGTCCTGGGCTGCGCGGCGCTGGCCGTGCTGGCCGCCTGGGGCCCGGGCGTGGGCCGCCTGCCCCGCTCGGCGGTGGCCTGGTGGCTGGGCTCGGCCGCGGTGTTCGGCGCGTTCACGGCGGTCTTCGACAGCCTGGTCTACGGCGGCCCGCTCACGTCCGGGTACCGGCCCGGCGAGATCCAGTTCAGCCTCAGCGCCCTCGGGACCAACCTCCGGTACATGCCCGTGCGCCTGATCGAGACCATGCCCCTGCTGCTCCTCGGCCTGGCCGCGGCGGCCTGGATCGTCATCCGCTCCGTGGCCATCCGCCGGGGTGACGCCCGGCCCCCGGCCCGCCGCGATCTGGCCGTGGCGGCGGCGCTGCTCGCGGCGTGGCTCGGCCTGTGGGGCCTGTACGCCGCCTACACCTGGACCGCCGGGCCGGGAGTCAGCAATCTGCAGGCCGTCCGGTTCTACCTGCCCGCGCTCGGCGCCGTGGCGCTGCTCGGCGCCTGGCTGGTCACCCGGCTGCCGCGCCGGGCCTGGATGGCGGGGGCCGTGTCGGCGGGCGTCGCCGGGGTGCTGTTCGCCCTGGGCGGCTGGTCTTACGCCAGCATGACGGGCGCCCCGTTCGGGGGCCTGAC
>JBOHCO010001410.1:0-1922 GCA_050698895.1 Streptosporangiaceae bacterium | reverse complement strand
TCTGCCCAAAGACGGCAAAGGAGCCTCTATGATCCGTCGCTGGTGCATACCCCTCACTACCATCGCTTTGGCCTTCGGCTCGCTGATGGCCGCCGCCGGCGGCGCCAACGCCGCGGTGACCGCGCATCCCGGTATCACGCACGTGCGGCCGGGCGGCGCGGTTCACGCGTTCCGGCCGGGCGGCGTCATGCAGCGGCCCACCGGCGCGCTGGCCCGCGCTCACGGCATCAAGAACCAGGCCGAGAGCACCAACTGGTCGGGCTACGCCGTGACCGGCGCCAACGGCGCCTTCCACAGCGTCTCGGCGACCTGGACCGAGCCCAAGGCCACCTGCACGAGCCGCCGGGCCACCCAGTACGCGGCCTTCTGGGTCGGGCTGGACGGCTACAACAGCAACTCGGTCGAGCAGACCGGGACCGACTCCGACTGTGACGGCACGACGCCGGACTACTACGGCTGGTACGAGATGTACCCGGCCAACCCGGTCTACTTCACCAACGCCATGTCGCCCGGCGACAGCATCAGCGCCTCGGTCACCTTCAGCGGCACCGAGACGTACACGCTGGTCCTGAAGGACAACACCAAGGGCTGGACCCAGACCATCACCAAGAACCAGTCCGGCCTGGACCGGTCCTCGGCTGAGGTCATCACCGAGGCGCCGTCCTCGAACACCGGCGTGCTGCCGCTGGCCGACTTCGGCACCGTCAGCTACACCGGCTCTTCGGGCAACGGGTCCTCCATGGGCGGCCAGAGCCCGACCTCCATCGTCATGATCAACAACAGCGGCCAGGACAAGGACTCGACCAGCTCGATGAGCAGTTCGGGAGCCTTCAGCAACACCTGGATCAGGGCCAGCTAGCCGCTCGCGCCCGCACCGCGTAACCACGCTGCCCCGGAGACCGCCTGGCCTCCGGGGCAGCGTCATGCCAGGCGCGTCTTGGCAGGCGGGGTCGTGGCAGGCGGGCCGGTATGGGAGCGTGGGGACCGGTGCCGGCTGGGCCGGCCCGGACCACCCAGTGCCACGGGGACGGGGAGGGACGTGGAGATTCGCGAGGCCGCCGGGCTGGACACGCCGCGGCTCCGCATGGCCGCGGTCACCGAGGCCGACGCCGAGGAGATGGCCGTCGTGCTCAGCGACCCGCGGCTGCACGAGTTCATCGGCGGCAGCCCGCTGGGCGCGCTGGAGTTGCGGGCCCAGTACCGGCGCTGGGCGGCCGGCTCGGGCAACCCCCGCGAGCTGTGGCTGAACTGGGTGGTCCGCCTCCGCGCCACCGGCGAGGCCATCGGCTTCGTCCAGGCCACGGTGACCCGGCCGCCCGGCGGCGGGCTCGCCGCCGAGGTGGCCTGGGTGACCGGCGTGCCGTGGCAGGGCCGCGGCTTCGCCGCCGAGGCGGCCGGCGCCCTGGTGGACTGGCTGGCCGACGCCGGCGTGGCCGACGTGACCGCCTGCATCCACCCCCGGCACGGGGCCTCGGAGCGGGTCGCCGAGCGGGTCGGGTTCGCGCCGACCGGCGGGACGGTCAAGGGGGAGCGGGTGTGGCGCTACCGGCCCCCCGTACCATCGCAATGACCCCTCCCGAGCATTAACATCCCGAGCATTAACAAAGGAGCGGCCATGGCGCCGAGTCCCGAGCCCGCTGTGCACACTGTCCCGGCGGCCGGAGGCCGACAGCTCGAGGTGCTGGTCAGCGGCCCGGAGGACGGCCTGCCCCTGGTCTTCCACGAGGGCACGCCCGGCGGGCTGGTCGCCTTCCCGCCCATGGTCGCCGCCGCCGCCGACCGCGGCCTGCGGACGGTCATGTACGCCCGGCCCGGCTACGGGGCGTCCACGCCGCAGCCCGGCCGCCGGGTCGCCGACGCCGCCGCCGACGTCACCGCCGTGCTCGACGCCCTGGACGCCGGGGACTTCGTGACCGCCGGCT
>JBOHCO010001409.1:0-2393 GCA_050698895.1 Streptosporangiaceae bacterium | reverse complement strand
GTCTTGTGGCAGGGGTGAGGTCGGGAACGTTCTGGGGTGCCTGGCTCTCGCACGTTTGTGCCGGCAGGCCGGCCGACGGCGGGCCCCAAAGGGGGCACAGTGGCCGTGTGGCCGGTGTTGGGCGGTGTGCGGGTGGTGTGGAGGTTGTGGCGATAGGCGTGGGTAGGGGTGGAGAGCGTGGAGCGCTAAGGGAGGCTTGCACCCCGAGGGCGCTCTTACAGGCCCTGGTCCACGTGGTCGGGCCGGACCCTGTCTAGCTGGCCCAGTGCGGCTTCGGGTACTCGATCTTCACCGAGCCCGGGTCGCTGGCCGGCAGGACCTGGACAAAGTTGCCGTTCTGCCACTGGAAGATGAACGCCGTGGCCGACAGGTTCTCGCCCAGGCTGTTGAACCTCACCGGGCCCAGCACGCTCTGCAGCGTCACGCCGCTGTGCAGGTAGCTGATGATCTTGGAGTTCATCGTGGCCGCGCTGGCGCCCGCGGTCTTGGTGGCTACCAGCGAGTTCGCGACGGTCTCGCCGACCGCGTACGCCTCGGCGACGTCGGCGTTGATGCCCGACGCGTTGCCGCCGTACGTGGCGATGTACGCCTTGACCATGGCCTGGCTCAGCGGGTTCTTCGAGCCGCCGTACCAGGCGTTCGGGACCATCACGCCGCTGGCGTTGGCCTTGCCGACCGCGCTGATGAACGCGGCGCCCTGATCCGGGCCGGCCGCGGCGATGAAGATCTTCGGGTTGTAGTGCTGCTGCTCGAAGGCGGTCATGAACGCCTGGACCGTCGGCACGTCGGTCGAGCCCAGCACCACCATGTCCGGCTTGAGCGAGGCCACGTCGTCGGCCGGGGCCTTATAGTCAGCGACCTCCTCCGGGAAGATCTTGTCGTAGGACTTCTTGATCCCCAGCGGGGTGAGCAACGCTGCGGTGCGCTGAACTGGCGGGGTCGCGAACGGGTCGTTGGCCATCGGGTAGGCCCCCGTCTTCGGCCGCTGGCTGGCGGGCAGCGACTTGATCCAGGCCGTGAACGGGTCCAGTTCGTTGGCGATCGGCAGGGCCACGTCGAACACGTTGCTGAGCTTCTGCGCGAACACCGCCGGCGCGCCGCCCGCACCCTCGACGAATGCGTACCCGTACCGGTGCGCGGCGGCCGAGGCGGGCGCGGTCAGCAGCGAGGAGAACGGCCCGAACGTGAGGTCGACGTGGTTAACAGTGATCAGCTTCTGGTAGTTGGTGACCACCTGAGTCTGCGAGCTGTTGTCGTTGAGGATGGTCAGCACCACCTTGTGGCCGTCGATGCCACCGGCGTTGTTCACCTGGCTGACCCACAGCTTGTAGCCCTTCTCGAAGGCCTGGCCGTCGACGGAGAAGTCGCCGGTCAGCGAGAGGGACGTGCCGATGGTGATCGGGGCGCTGGAGGAGTTGCCCCCGCCGTTGCCGCCGCTACCACCGCCCGTGCTGCTGCTACTGCATCCGGCCGCTGTGGCCGCCATCAGGGCGGCCGCTGCGGCCACCGTCAAGAACCGGGCGCGGTTGGATCTCATCCCCGGTCCTCCTTCCTGAATTCCTGTATGGCCCAGTAAGTGGCCTGCCGCGAATCCGGCGGCGGCAATGCCGCAGGACCCTGACGGAGGCTCGGGAACGGCCAGCATGACAAAACCGGCCGCCGGTGACTTTACCGTGCTTCTAGGGTGACTTGCTGGAGTCCGTCGGATATGTCGGCATCCTCGCTCACGAGATCCAGCCCAGAAGATTGTGCCTGCACCCGGATCAGCGCAGCGAAGTCCTCCTCCCCGGCCCCGCGGCCCACGAGACTCTGCACCAGCTGGTGCACCAGCGCCGCCACCGGCATGGGGACCTCGCGCTCCCGCGCGGCCGCCAGGCCAAGGTCAAAGTCCTTGCGGAGCAGCGTGGCGGTGAATGTCGCGTGAAAGTCGAGGTTGACGAACGCCGGCGTCTTGTACCTGGTGAACGTCGAGCCCATCACACTGTTGTTCAGGCAGGCCAGCAATGCCTGACGACTGATGCCACTCTTTTCAGCCAGGATCGTGACCTCGGCCAGGGATTGGGTGACGACCCCGAGAAGAAGATTGTGACAAAGCTTTACCGTCCGGGCCAGCTCGTCCTCGCCGACGTAGGTCGCGCCGGCGCCCAGCACATCCAGGTAGGGCTCCGCCACGTCGAACACGTCGCGAGGCCCGGACACCGCCAGCGTCAGCTTGCCCGCCCCGGCCACCCGCGGGTTGCCCATGACCGGCGCGGCCAGCAGCGCCGTCCCGCGCTCGGCCAGGCGCTCGCGGACCTGCTGGGAGGCCTCGACCGAGATCGTCGAGCAGTCCACCACGATCTGCGGGGCCGAGCTGCCGGACATCAGCCCCGACGGGCCGAGCAGGGCGCTGA
>JBOHCO010001408.1:0-4635 GCA_050698895.1 Streptosporangiaceae bacterium | reverse complement strand
CACCCGGGTCACTGGCATAAACCCCGCGGACCGCGGCGTTGGCCTCAGCCGTGATCAGGCTCCGGCTGCGCTCATACTCGCCATGGCCCGGGCTGACGTCCTCGCCGTCGACCACGCCGGCGATGCCCTCCATGTCCACCGACACCAGTACCCGCATGACACCGCTCCCTTACCTCTGCGCCCATCCCGTCACCGGCAACCGGAAGCCAGCCCACCAGACGATACTGGCCGCGCGCGAAACGAAACAAGCCGCGGCCAGCCCGGTCACCGCGACACCCAACCGGCTCATCTGGCTCCGGCGATAGCATGACGGCGGCAGCGGTGTGCGTGGCGAAGGAGAGATATTAGTGGCCGAGATTCTCGCCGAGCCAGTATCGGCTCCGAATGTTTGGAGTGGTGACGAACTCGCTGCAGCCGGTAACTGGATCGTTCGTTTCGCTGAAGAGGACTTCGCCGATTTCGAGCGAGCGCTGGCGCATGTCTCCAGGAAGCACGTCGATGATGTCACAGAGATCCGGGCGGAGGATTTCCCGCTTCCTCATTTTCAGGAACGGATCGATGACGTCGTGGACCGGCTGGATAATGGTCTAGGTATCATTCTGCTGCGCGGGTTGCCTATCTACGACAGGTTCACTGAGGATGAGGCAGCCATTATCTACTGGGCAATAGGTCGGCACATGGGGAACCTCGTTCCGCAAAATCGCAAAGGAGACCTCATAGGTCATATCCGAGACCTCGGCAGGCGCGGCCCGTACGAGCGGGCGTACGCAACCAACGAGGACCTGGGTTTCCACACTGACTCCACCGACTTCGTGGGCCTGATGTGCCTGCGCCCCGCACTCTACGGCGGAGAAAGCTTCGTCGCCAGTTCCGGGTTGCTGTATAACTTCGTCATCAGCGAGCACCCTGAGTACTTGCCCATCCTGAATAAGAACTTTCCGACCGACTGGCGGAGCGAGGAACCGCCGGGATCACCTGGCTGGTACCTGGAGCCGCTCTACAGCTACGTCGGGGGAGCGCTCTCGGCGACCGTCAGGACCGGCCGGGCGATGTCAGCCATGCGCTTCCCCGAGGTGCCCAGGCTCACCGCCGACGAGGTCTCGTGCTTCATGTACTACGACTCGCTGCCGAAGAGACCAGGCGTCGCTCTTGGCATGCAACTCCAGACGGGCGACATGCAGTTCATCAACAACTTCGTGACGGTGCACACCCGCACGGCATTCGCCGACGATGCCGAGGATCCGACTCGTCAACGGCACCTGCTGCGACTGTGGATCAGCCGGCCCGAAACCGGTCGACCGCTCTGCCCCGAGTACGCCATCTGGCGTAGCGGCTACCCAACGTAGTCAACCTCGGCCAGCATCAAGGCCGTGACGATCTCAGCCCAGCCCGAAGACGGTCTTGATAAGCCGCTCCCGCAGGCTCGCAGCGAACTGGTCGCTGTAGAGCGCGACCTCGCGGGATCAGCGGCGCCGAGCGCGGCTCGCATCGCGGTCTCGGCCTTCTGGAAGATGGCCGTGTCGGTCCCGCCGGGATCGACTCCGAAGGCCCCCGGCGCCGCAAGACCTACCGTGCCACCGATTCCGGCATTGAAGAGGTCCACCGCTGGCTGACGTCCGTCCGCGTGGACCTGGGCCGTGAACCACCAGCCCAATGTGCCCAAGACGGCAGATGACGGAGAAGGCAGCTGAACCGATCTCAGCCGGGTGCAGCCACTGGGCAGCCCGAAGGCGGCCGGATGACCTGACGGACCGCCCGGCGCGGGAACTGGCCGGAACGGCTGCAGACCCTACGGGGCTTGCGGGTGGTCGCATGCCTGCACGGCCTCGGCCTCGGTGTCGTAGACCGACAGCACCTTGGCCAGGCTGGTGACATCCAGGATGCCGCGGGCCTGCCGGGACGGGGCGGCGAGCGCCAGGGTGCCGACGGTGGCGCGGACCCGGGTCATACCCCACCCCTCCTGACGGCCGGCCGCCACAGAAGACCAGCAGCAGCAGCAGCAGCAGCAGCAGCAGCAGCAGCAGCGAGGTCAGCCGCATCGCCAGGTGGTATCGCGCACCACCCGGCTGGACACCAGCCAATCACCATCGCGCCAATCGCTCGGTCCGGGCGCCTGCACGTCTCCGGAACGGGTGCGCTGTCGCCGGATTTCCTTCTGCCTGTCGGGTGTCGATGTGGCCTGAGCTGGTTCGTGTAGGAGGTGAGTCGTCGGCACTGGGCCGGCGGTGAGGGAGGAATGGGCTATGCGGAAGCTGGCAGTCGTTGAGTTCGTGACCCTGGACGGGGTGATGCAGAGTCTGGGGTCGCCCGACGAGGACCGCGATGGTGGCTTTGAATACGGCGGCTGGTCCGCGCCGTACGGCGATGAAGTGCTCGCCAAGGCAGCCGGGGAAGGGCTGGCCGCGACCACGGCCTACCTGTTCGGCCGCAAGACCTACCAGAAGATGGCGGCATACTGGCCCGCTCAGGCGGACGCCAATCCGGTCGCGGCGCACCTCAACTCCACCCCGAAGTTCGTCGTCACCAGGACGCTGAGCAGCCTGGAGTGGGCCGGATCGAACGTGCTGGGAGGCGATGTCATCGCTTCGGTCAGTGAGCTGAAGCAGCACGGGGATGGCACCATCGTTGTCCTGGGCAGCGGTGTCCTCGTCCAGACGCTGATCGAGCATGAGATCGTCGACGAGTACCGGCTGTTCGTCCACCCACTGGTGCTCGGCGCCGGGAAACGCCTCTTCCGGCAGACTTCCCAACCCATCCCGCTGCGGCTCGCCGACTGCACGGCCACCACCACCGGCGTCCTGCTCCTCAGCTACCAGCCAGAACCGCGGTGACCCGGACGCGTAGCCGTGCCGTAGCTGAGGGCACGACCCGCGTGAATCCCGATTCCCTGGCCCATAGCGTGACTCATCCGACCTGGGGGAGGGGGCGTTGTCAGTGGAGGACTTGGCCGAGATCCGCCGGCTGCACCCGGGCGAGGGGCTCTCGGGGGAGTGGCAGGAAAGCCGTGCGGCCACAGGCTAGTTCGCCCTCGCGGCCGAGGTCCACGTTGAGCTCGACCAGCTGAGCCGCCGAGTCGGCCTTGCCGCCGGGGAAGGGGAAGTACACCGAGCCGCGGGGCGCGCCGCTGAGCTCGAGCACGTCAGAAAAGGCCGTCGCGTTGTAGCCGCGCTCGCGGATGAGCTGCCTCGCGGCCTGGACCATCTTCTGCTTGGTGTCTGATCGCCCAGCCAAGCGCAAGTTCTACAAGACGCTGGTCCGCCTGCTCGGGGAAAGCCCCGGTGTCCGGCCGGCCGACGTGTTCGTCATGATGACCATCACGCGGCCAGGGAACTTCTCCTTCGCCGACGGCGTGATCGTCACCGACATCGCGGCCGCCGAACCACTCGACCTCGCCGCGCAGACCCCCGGCACCACGGCAGGTTCGCCAGCGTTCAGCTCTACGCCGGCACCGCCGCCGTCCGGCCGGCCGCGGCCTGAATGACGCACCCAACCTGCGGGTCAGGAACTGCCACGCCTGGCCGGGTTCACGTGCCATGCGCCAGCACCTGCTCGTCGAGCCCGAGCCGTGGCGGCTGACCGGTCTGATCGACTTCGATGACGGCGGGCCTGGCGGTGCCGTTTTGCCTGGGACTCCGCCGGGCGGACTCAGCGCTTCTTGTCCACGGCGCTTCCGCTGGCGGCGACCAGCGGGAGCGCATTGTCACGCTGCTGCCACGCCGATGGCACGCCTGCGTGCCAGCCTGCGCGCGTGAGCAGATTAAGGAAACCCGGCTGGCGGCGGCGGTGGGCGGGGCGGGGTCTGGCGGCGGCTGCCGCGGTCCTGGTCGCGGCGGCTGCGGCGCTGGCCGGGGCGCACCCCGCCCTGGCCGTCACCGACACCTTCAAGGTCGTGTTCCAGGACAACGACAACGTCCTGGCCGGCGACTCCTCCGGCGGCACCAGCTTCACCACCACCGCCGGGATGAACCCCGCCACCAGCCCGTCGGTCGCGCTGCTGACCGACGGCACCTACGAAGCCGCCTTCGAGGCCAACAACAACTACCTGGCCCTGATGCACCTCGGCGGCGGCACCCTGGCCCCCCATCTGGGCATGGACCCGGGCACCAGCCCCGCCATCGCCGCCCTGCCCTCCGGCGGCTGGATCGCCGCCTTCCAGGACAACGACAACAAGCTCTACCTCTACGACTCCGCGGGCAGCAAGATCAACACCGACCTCGGCATGGACCCCGGCACCAGCCCCGCCATCGCCGCCCAGCCCGGCGGCGCCTACAAGGTCGTGTTCCAGGACAACGACAACGTCCTGGCCGGCTACTCCTCCTCCGGGTCCAACTTCACCACCACCGCCGGCATGGACCCCGGCACCAGCCCCGCCATCACCGCCGGCCCCGCCAGCACCTACGAGATCGCCCTCCAGGCCAACACCAGCGACCTGGCCACCATCCACCTCGGCACCGGCTACACCACCAACCCCACCACCCTGGGCATGGACCCCGGCACCAGCCCGGCCATCGCCGCCCAGCCCAGCGGCGCCTTCAGGGTCGTCTTCAACGACAACGACAGCGTCCTGGCCGGCTTCAACTCCACCGGCTCCAGCTTCACCACCACCGCCGGCATGAAACCCGGCACCAGCCCCGC
>JBOHCO010001407.1:0-1949 GCA_050698895.1 Streptosporangiaceae bacterium | reverse complement strand
TCGGTCGGCGCGATCCATCACCAGTTCGGCATCGGGGACGGTTACGTCATGATCGTCGACGAGTGGGAGACGGCCGACGACTTTCAGAAGTTCTTCACCGACCCCGACCTCCAGGCGTTCGTCGGGTCAGTGGGCGGGGCGGCCGGCCCGCCGGAGGTGACCGTCTGCACCGCCACGCGGTCCGCTGACCGATTCTGACCTGACCCCTAGTTATACTCACCGTCGTGCTATCAATACTTAGAGTGGTCACGCGACGGGTGACCGCGGCCGGGGTCGCGATCGTGGCCCTGGCCGCGGCCTTAGCGGGCGGCCCGGGGTCGGCCCTGGCGGCATCCGGTCCCCGGCGGCCGATGCCGGGCCCAGCAGCGCCGCCCGGGCCGGCGGGGGCCACCGTCGAGCACTGGGGCGCGTTCATCGACCTGTTCCGGATCGCCAACCCCAGGACGTCACCGGTCCCGCTGACCCTGCCGGGCCCGGTGGCCGAGATCGGCACCTCCAACTCGACCGACTACGCCCTGCTCAGCAACGGCAGCGTCTATGCCTGGGGCCTGGGCACGCACGGTCAGCTGGGCAACGGCGGCCAGTCGAGCTCGTTCTCCCGCCCGGTCCGGGTCCAGTTCCCGCGCGGGGTGAGGATCACCTCCATCCCCATCGACGTCATGCCCTACGACATGGGGCTGGCCCTGGACAGCACCGGGCACGTCTGGGGCTGGGGCCTGAACGGCGCCGGGCAGCTCTGCCTGGGCGATACCCGGATGCGCACCCGGCCGGTCCGGCTGCCGTTCTCGGACGTGACCAGCTACGCGGGGGCGGGCGGCCACGCCCTGTTTGACTCCCGCGGGCGCGTCTATGCCTGCGGCGACAACCGGGCCGGCGAGCTCGGCGATGGCACGTTCCGGTCCAGCGCCCGCCCGGTCCGGGTCCAGCTCAGCCGGTCGGCCGACGTGACGACGCTGGTGGCCGCGTTCGCCAACTCCGGGGCGCTGCTGGCCGACGGGACCTACTACGACTGGGGCTACAACGCCCGCGGGCAGCTGGGCATCGGAACCACGCTGGTGCCCTCGGCCCGGCCGGTCCAGGTGCCGCTGCCGGGCCCGGTCGGCCAGGTCTTCCAGGGCGGCTCCGCGCCCCGCAACGGCCAGACGCTGGCCCTGCTGACCAGCGGACGGCTCTACGCCTGGGGCGACGGCCGCCAGTACCAGCTGGGCACCGGCGCCCGGCTGTCGCAGTCATCCCCGGACCTGATCACCCCGCCCGCCGGGGTGCGGTACCGGATGGTGGCCACCGGCGGCGGCACCTCGTACGCCCTGTCGACCACGGGCGTGGTCTACGCCTGGGGGGCCAATCCGCTCGGGCAGGTGGGCAACGGCACGACGGTCACCGCCCGCACCCCGGTGCCGGTGGCCGCGGGCGCGACCTCGATCTCGTCCACCTACGCCACGGTGCTCATCTCGCTGCGCGGGTAACCGGCCGTGGCCTGGAGCCGGAACCGTCTTCCGCTTAGCCCGGCGGCGTGCGCTGGGCGATGACATGCAGCAGCGCGGCCACCGAGCGGTACGGGTCGAGCCGCCCGGCCTGCTCCTCGCAGGCCAGCAGCTGCTCCAGCGCCCCGGCCTCGGGCACCGGCGCGTCGTCGGCGGCCTGGTCGGCGAAGACGCGCACGCCGTACCAGCGCCGCACGACCAGATGGCAGGCCCGCAGCCGGGCGATCAGGTCGGCCCGCCGGTCGGCACGGGCCGGGACGCCGAGCCGGTTCTGGTAGGTGGTGGCGCCGAAGGCGTCCGCGGACGCCGCCCAGTCGCCGCGCAGCCCCGGCCGCATGGCCAGCGCGTCGCCGTTGCGGACCAGCAGGGAGACCATGCCGCCCGGCGCGGTCACGGCGGCCAGCGCAGCCAGCAGCGGCGCGGGGTCCTCGACGTACATGAGCCCGCCGTGGCAGAGGACCACGT
>JBOHCO010001406.1:0-1274 GCA_050698895.1 Streptosporangiaceae bacterium | reverse complement strand
GTCTACCCCTACGTCTACCCGTATGGCGGCGTGTATTCCGCCTATCCCGGTTACTATTACGGCCCGGATGTGTTCCTCGGCTTCGGCTGGGGTGGCGGTTGGGGTTGGCACGGCGGCGGCGGGCGCGGCGGCGGGGACCGTGGCCGCGGGCTCGCGGACGCCGTTGTCCTGGCTAGTGGTCACGTCAGCTCCTGTAGGAAGAGGCGGCGGCGGTCAATGGCGTCGGCGGCGCGGCGCAGCCGCGGAAACAGCTCGCTGTCCGGCGAGCTCTCCTGGGCCAGGGCGCGCAGCACGGCGGCGTAATCGCGGTAGCCGGCGACCGGCAGCTTGCGCGCGGCGGGCGTCAGCAGCCCGCTGACCCGGCGCGGGCGGCCGGTCTCCCTGATGCCGCGGGCCAGCTGCTCCAGCACGGCGTCGGACAGGCTCCCGGTCCACGGGCCGGGCACGGCGGCCAGCACCACGACGGCCGCCGGACTCGGCCCGTGGTCGGCCAGGAACCGCTCCGCGTGCGCCAGCCGGCCCGCGGGCGGCAGCACCGCGGCCAGCTCGGCCGGGCCCGGCCAGGTCTCCGGCGGCCGGCCCTCCACCGCGTCGTACCGGGCCAGCAGCAGCGCCCCGGCCCAGGCCTCGTCCCGCTGGGCCACGGCGGCCAGCCGCCAGCCCGCGTGCACGTCGGCCCGGAAGCCGCCGGACACCGGGAGCCGGACCAGCTCGGCCGGGCCGGGGCCGGGCCGGCTCGTCCACTCGGCCAGCGGCACCGCCGCGATCAGCTGGGTCAGCAGCCAGGCCCGGGTGCCGACGGCCTGCGAGGGCCGGGTCGCGCTGATTCCGTCCCTGGCCGCGGCGGCGTCACAGGACTCGGGCAGGCTGACGATCAGCGCGGGCCGCGGACCCGGCTCCCCCAGCGCCAGCGTCGCCGTGCCCCTGGCGATGGCCCGGCGGGTGAAGTCCGACTCGCCGAGCATGCCCAGCAGCCGGGCCGCGGCCTCGCGGACCGACTGCTTGCGGTCGTCCAGCGCCGCCTCCAGGAACGGCTCGTCGGCGGCCGACAGGCCGGCGGCCAGCACGCCCAGCAGGCCGGCCCGGTCGTCGCCGGTCTCCCTGTCCCAGCCCGCGGCCAGCCGGGCCCGTGCCGCCGCCGGATCACTGGCCCGCAGCGCGGCCAGCCAGTCCCGCCGCTCGGCCCGCCGCCCGGTCAGCCACACCGACTCGTCGTCGAGGTCCAGCTCGGGGCGCGCGGCCTGAGTCGCGGTGTCGGCCACCCGCTGCCAGTC
>JBOHCO010001405.1:0-3047 GCA_050698895.1 Streptosporangiaceae bacterium | reverse complement strand
GGACCACGCCTCCTGGGCCGCGCTGGCCGCCACCGCGGCGCTGGCCGTCGTCGTGGCCCTCGTGGCCACCCGCCGGGGCCAGGGCAAGGCCGGCGGCCGGCCGCCCGTGGTCACCCGCAAGGAACTGGTGGGCGCCCTGCCCGCGGCCGCGTTCGGGCTGCTGGCCGCGGGCCTGCTGGCCTTCCCTGTGGTGTCGGGCGTGCACGGCCGCGGCGGCATCAACATCGGCGCGCTGCTGGCCACCCTGCCGCTTTCGCTGTCCATGGGCGCAGCCGAGTGGTGCCTGCTGCGCTACCGGCGGCAGACCAGGGAGGCGCTGCGCACGACCAGGGACCTGAAGACGTTCGGCCGCCGGGCCCGGCTGGCCCTGCTGGCCGCGGTGGCCCAGTACCTGGCCGCCGCGATCGCGCTGACCGCGGTGGCCACCTGGATCGCGTTCACCACGGGCCTGGTCCACCCGGGAGCCCGCCTCATCTACCCGGAGCTGGTGGTCTACCTGGCCCTGGGCAGCGCGATGTTCATCGCGCTGGCGCTGCAGGCCCTCGGCGTCCGGGCGGTGCCGGTGGCCGCGTGCGCCGTGGCCCTGGCCTTCGAGCTCACCTGGCACGAGCTGGGCATCATCGTGCAGCTGGCGGCCTGCGTCGGCCTGCTGATCGTGCTCGGCGCCTACGCCATGGGCGTGCTGGCGGCCGCCATCCGCCACGCCTTCTAGATATTCCATTAACAAGATATTCCATTAACAAGGGGGGAATCGCTACATGTCCGACATAGTCGCGGTAACGGGAGCCGAAGGTTTCATCGGATCGCACCTGACCGAGGCACTAGTACGGCGCGGTCACCAGGTCCGGGCCATGGCGCTCTACAACATGTTCAGCGCCCGGGGCTGGCTGGACACCCTGGACCCGGAGATCGCCGCCGAGGTCGAGGTGGTGTTCGGGGACGTGCGCGACCCGGGGTCGGTGCTGTCGCTCGTGGACCGGGCCAGCGCGGTCTACCACCTGGCCGCCCTCGGCTCGGTGCCGTACTCGTACACCGCCCCGCGGTCGTTCGTGGACACCAACACCATCGGCACGCTGCACGTGCTGGAGGCGGTGCGGGCCTGCCACACGCCGCGCCTGGTGCACACCTCGACCAGCGAGACCTACGGCACGGCCCGGACGGTGCCGATCAGCGAGGCCCACCCGCTCCAGGCCCAGTCGCCGTACGCGGCGTCCAAGGTCGGCGCGGACAAGCTGGTCGAGTCCTACTACCTGAGCTTCGGGCTGCCGGCGGTGACGCTGCGGCCGTTCAACACCTTCGGCCCGCGGCAGTCCACCCGGGCGGTGATCCCGCAGATCATCACCCAGCTGGCCGCCGGCTCGCGGGTACTCAAGCTGGGCGCGCTGGACCCGACCAGGGACTTCAGCTACGTGACCGACACCGCCGAGGCGTTCGTCACGGTCGGCGAGGCGCCGGGCTCGGCGGTGCTGGGCGAGGTGTTCAACTGCGGGCCGGGCGACGACGTGGCCATCGGCCGGCTGGCCGAGGAGATCACCGAGCTGATGGACGTGCAGGCCGACATCGTGGAGGACGCCCAGCGGCTGCGGCCCAAGGACTCCGAGGTGATGCGGCTGGTGTGCGACGCCACCCGGCTGCGCGAGCGGACCGGCTGGGCGCCGCGGTTCACCCGCGCGGCGGGCCTGGGCCAGACCATCGAGTGGTTCAGCGACCCGGCCAACCTGGCCTACTACACAGCGACGGGCTACCAGCAGTGACCGCGGGCCGGGCGGGGCCGTCATGACGGGCGCGAACGAGGGTCTGGCCAGCGGGGGCATCGCCAGCGACGGCCTAGCCAGCGACGGCACCGTCAACGGGGTCGCCAGCGACTGGCTCGCGAGTGGCGGGGTGGCCAGCGGGACGGGGCGCCGGCTGCGGCTGATCGTGCTCGGCGCGAGCGGGTTCCTGGGCCGTCACGTGCGTCAGCGGGCCTGCGCCGCGGGCCTGGACGTGGTCACCGCCGGGCGGTCGCCGCTGCCGGACTCGTCCGCGCACTGCCTGATCGACCTCGGCGCCCAGGATCCGGCCCGGCTGGCCGGCACGCTCTCCACGCTGGCCCCCGACGTGGTCGTCAACTGCGCCGGGGCCACGGCGGGCCCGCCGGAGGCGCTGGCCGCGGTCAACGTGACCGGCACCTACGACCTGGTCCGGGCCATGCTGATGGCGGGCCGCCCGGCCCGGCTGGTGCACCTGGGCTCGGCGGCCGAGTACGGGCCGGGCGAGCCGGGCACCGCGGTGGCCGAGTCGGCGCCACCCCGGCCCGCCAGCGCCTACGGGGCGACCAAGCTGGCCGGCACCCGCCTGGTCGAGCTCGGCCGCGCGGCCGGGCTCGACGCGGTCGTGCTGCGCGTGTTCAACCCGGTCGGGCCGGGGGCGCCGGACGGCATCCTGCCCGGTCGGCTGGTCTCCGAGTTCCGCCGCGCCCTGGCCGACGGGTCGGAGGTCCAGCTCGGCCCGCTGGACGCGGTCCGGGACTTCGTGGACGCCCGGGACGTGGCCGACGCGGTGATCGCCGCCGCGCTGGCGCCGGGCCCGACGGCGCCGGACGGGCCGGACGGGCCGGACGGGCCGGACGAGAGACTGCCCGACGCGGTGATCAACGTGGCCAGCGGTCAGGGCCGGCCAGCCCGGACGCTGGCCAGGGAGCTGGCCGCCATCAGCGGCTACGACGGTCCCGTACACGAGAACACCGATGGCTCGCCGCGGTCCGCGGTGCCGTCCTGGCAGCAGGCCGACATCGGACTGGCCCGGCGGGTGCTGGGCTGGCAGCCCCGGCGTGGCCTGGCCGAGTCCCTGGCCGACTTGTGGGAGGAGTGCCGTGACCCGGCATCCCGGTGAGCATCGCCGGACGGGCCCGGCGCCGCCTGGGCTAAGGAGCGAGAAGCGACGAGGGAGCGAGGAGCGACGAAAGAGCGGCGAGTGACGAGGGAAGGCGGCGTCCTGGGCGTGGGCCGGGGCGGCGGGCGGGGCCCTGGCGGCGAAAGGGGCCCTGGCGGCGAAAGGGGTCCTGG
>JBOHCO010001404.1:0-3803 GCA_050698895.1 Streptosporangiaceae bacterium | reverse complement strand
GCTGACGGCTGTAGTCAGCGCCGCGGCGGCGAACAGGAGCCAGAAGGTGCTGGCAAGGGTGCGGAGTTTCGTCCATTCCGCGTGCAGTGCGTGCCTCACGCGTCTCTCCTGCGCAGCAGGAACGCGGCGAGGGCCAGGGTAAGTGCCGCCCAGGCGCAGGTCACGGCGAAACCGGCCCACGGCGCCAGCGGGAAGTAGTCGCTGGACGGCGTGTAGCTGGCGGTCACCTGCGGGTAGGCCGGGATGACCTGCTTGATGGCGAAGCCCGCGGCCGGGGTGACCCGCAGCAGCCAGTCCGCGGCCCCGGCGGGCAGCACGGGGAAGCCGGCAGCGAGCAGGTAGGGCAGGATGACCGCGGTGATGACGACGGTGACCGCCCCCGCGCCGTGCCGCATGATGGTGCCCACGCCGAGGGCGAAGACGGCGAGGACGGCGACGAGCGCGGCGGTCCCGGCGATGACGCGGACGTCGGTGAGCGTCGTCGCCGGGTCGATGGCGTTGCCGTTGGCGCGCAGCAGCGGGATCCCGAGCAAGATCGCGCCAGCCGAGCCGGCCAGCCCGGCGACGAAGGCGACGGCGCCCAGGACAATGGCTTTCGCCGCCAGCAGCCGGCCGCGCCGCGGGCTGGCGGCAAGCGTAACGCTGATCAGGCCCCGCCGGTACTCGGCGGCGATGAACAGCGCACCGACCACGATCACCGCGATCAGCCCGATGAACACGCCCGCCAGCGACGCGTCGACAGGCGTGCCGCCGCTGACGCCCGGGGCTATGTCCCCGGAGCCAGTGACGGTGAAGGTGCCGCCGGCCTGGCGGTAGCCTGCCACAGCAGCGGCCGGGTAGGAGATGGAGCTGGGGCCGCCGTTAACAGAGGTGCCGGCCCAGGAGCCCCCAGGCCAGCCGCCTTGCAGGCTGACGCGGTCGAAGGTGGCCGTGGCGTCGGTGGGCGCGCCGCTGCTGGATCCGCCGGTGAGCTGACCGTTCGGTGACGCCGTGTACTGAGGGGAGGTGGCGAACAGGCCGGCCTGCACTGTGGCTGCCAGCCCCGGCAGGGTGACCGTGCCGATCTTGGTCCAGCTGGTTCCGTCGGCGGAGTCGTAGCTGGTGATGACGTCGCCGGCCCGGGTCAGGCGCAGCCAGCGCGGAGAAGCCCCGGATACGCCGCCCGCCAGCCCCGGGGTGTCGCCGGTGTAGTTCCACTGCATCCGGGTGCCGTGGCTGGCGGTGACCATGACCGCCGCGTACGCCGATCCCTGGCCGGGGCCGGCGGTGATGATCAGCCCGGCCTTGGACCACGGCACCACGGCTGCCTTAGTCTGTGCCGGTCCCTGCGGGGTCAAGGCCAAGTCGATCACGGTGGCCAGCGAGGTCACCCGCACGGTGAGGGTGCCGTCCGCGGTCAGCGGGCGGTGCACGAAGTAGTAGGTGTCGGTCACCGCCTCGCCGCCGGGTCCGGTCGGGATGGTGTAATGGCACGGGCCGCCGGGGCAGCCTGCCTGGCTGCGGACCCCGGTGTACAGGCCGAGCAGCAAGGTCACCAGCGCCGCGACGATCACGGCGATGACCCAGCCGCGAACCGTGCGGAACTTGGTCCACTCGGCGTGCAGCAGGCGCGCGAAGCTGTCGTGCCCGCGGGCCGTGCCCGGCCGGGGTGGCGTCAGCGTGGCGGCGGTCATCGCGTGGCCTCCGTGGCGGGCTCGGCGCGGTATTCCACGGCGTCCCTGGTCAGCTCCATGTATGCCTCTTCCAGCGTCGCCCGGTGCGCCGATACCTCGGAGAACGGCACCCTGCTGTCGCCGAGCAGGGCTGTGATCCGCTGTGCCGGCAGCCCGGAGACGGTGAGGATGCCGCCGCCGAGATCAGCCACCTCGGCTCCCGCGTTCGACAGTGCGGCCATCGCCTCCCAGCGGGCGCTGGTCCGTACCCTGACCCGGGAGGCGGACACCGATGCGATCAGGTCCGCGACGGACGTGTCGGCGATCACCGTGCCGCGGCCGACGATCACCAGGTGGCCGGCGGTCTCCTGCAGTTCACTCATGAGGTGGCTGGAGACCAGCACCGCCCGGCCCTCGGCGGCCAGCGCGGCCAGGAAGCCCCGCATCCACACGATGCCCTCAGGGTCCATGCCGTTGAACGGCTCGTCCAGCATGAGCACCGGCGGGTCGCCGAGCAGCGCCGCGCCGATCCCGAGCCGCTGCCGCATGCCCAGGGAGTAGCCGCCCGCCTTCCGCCGGGCGGCCTTGCCCAGCCCTGCCTGCGCGATGACCTCATCGACCCGGCGGGTACCCAGCCCCTGGGAGTGGGCCAGCCACAGCAGGTGGTTGCGGGCGGTCCGGCTCGGCTGCAGCGCCGCGGCGTCCAGCAGCGCTCCCACCCGGGTCAGCGGGCGCCGCAAGCTGCGGTACGGCCGGCCGCCGATCAGCGCGTGCCCGGCGTCGGGCGCGTCCAGGCCCAGGATCACCCGCATCGTGGTGGACTTCCCCGCCCCGTTAGGGCCGACGAACCCCGTGACCTGTCCCGGTGCGACGGTGAACGTCATCCCGTCCAGCGCGAGGGTAGAGCCGAACCGCTTACGCAGCCCGGACACCTCGATGGTTGCTTCGTTCATGGATGAGGTTGTACGCCGGGGCCGGTCTCGGCACGGTGCTGGCGGGCGATACCCAGGCGATACCGGCGGCCTGGCATGCTGAAGGCCAGGTCAGCGGATTACGGGAAGGGTACGCGCGGTCATGAGAGTGCTGGTGGTCGAGGACTTCGAGCCCATGGCCCGGGGGATCGTGACCGGGCTGCGCCGGGAGGGCATGGCGGTCGACGCCGTCTACGACGGCGGCGACGCGCTCAGCCAGCTAGCTCACACCCGATACGACGTCGTGGTGCTCGACCGGGACCTGCCCGGGGTGCATGGCGACGAGATCTGCCGCCGCCTGGCCGCCGAGCGGTCGCCGAGCCGGATCCTGATGCTCACCGCGGCCGGCAGCCTCACCGACCGGGTCGAGGGCCTCAACCTCGGCGCCGACGACTACCTGCCCAAGCCCTTCGACTTCCCCGAGCTGACGGCCCGGGTCCGCGCCCTCGGCCGCCGAACCGCCGAGCCCGTTCCCCCGGTACTCACTCACGGCGGCATCAGGCTCGACCCCGCCAGCCGGACCGCGTCGCGGGCCGGGCGGCGGCTGGACCTCGGCGCCAGGGAATTCGCCGTCCTTGAGTACCTGCTCGCCCGCGCCGGGCGGGTCGTGTCCGCCGAGGAACTGCTGGAACGGGTCTGGGACGAAGCCGCCGACCCGTTCACCACCGCGGTCAAGCAGACCATGCACCGGCTGCGGGCGAAGCTCGGCGACCCGCCCGTCATCGACACCGTCCGCGAGGGCGGCTACCGGATCGGAGACCACTGATGACCGCGCCCCGGATCACCCGGCCCGCTGCCCGCAGGCCAACCCTGCGGGCACGGATGACCCTGCTGTACGCCGCCCTCATCTGCACCTCGGGCATCGCCCTGCTCGGCATCACCTACCTGCTCGCCCCGGGCCTGCTGCAGCAGCGGTCATGGCAGCCAGCACCGGATCGGGCGCTGCCGGCTGCCGTCACGGCCGGGCACACCTCCGGCATCTTCTCCGCGTTCATCGGCTCCGACGCGTTCCGGGCCGCCGTGGCCGCCGTAGCGATCATGGCCGTGTTCTCCCTGGCACTCGGCTGGCTGATCGCCGGCCGGTTCGTCCGGCCGCTGCGCTCGATCATCACCACCGCCCGCGACATCTCCGCCAGCAACCTGCACCGGCGCCTCGGCCTGCGCGGCCAGGGTGATGAGT
>JBOHCO010001403.1:0-1136 GCA_050698895.1 Streptosporangiaceae bacterium | reverse complement strand
TAACCATGTGCACAGAATAGCAGTAAGAGGATCGGCGGTGCAATCGGCTTCCTGAGCGCCTCTAGGTTGTGGCCGTGAGCAAATCTTTATCTGTTTCACTGTAAACCCTTGACTGGGGGCGGCGCTAGCAAAATCGAACCAGGGTAAAATGACCGCTCAGGTCAGGGAAAGCACCAATGCCGAAGAGCCTCGCTAAAACAGATTCGAGAGCCAAAAGTGCTGCCGGGGTGGAGCGCAATCCGCTGACGAAACCGGCCCCGCTGCCGCTCGCACACGTCGCCATCATCATGGACGGCAACCGCCGCTGGGCCCGCCAGCGCGGCCTGGCCGACCACAGCCTCGGCCACAAGTACGGCGCGGACCATGCCGAGGAGGTGCTCGGCTGGTGCCGGCGGGCCGGCGTCCGGCACGTCACCGTCTTCGCCTGCTCAGCCGAGAACCTGACCGGCCGCGACCGCGCCGAGGTCGACTACCTCATGGGGGTCATCGAGCAGATCGTCGCCGACAAGCTCACCGTCCGCCCGACCTGGCAGGTGCACATCGCCGGACACCTGGACATGCTGCCCGACTCCACCGCCAGGGCGCTCAAGAACGCCGTCGAGGTCAGCCGCGACTGCGCCACCGGCGCGCACCTCACCCTGGCGGTCGGCTACGGCGGCCGGCAGGAGGTCATCGACGCCTTCCGGTCCGTGCTGCACGAGCACGCCGAGGCCGGCACGACGCTGGCCGAGCTCGCGGACACCATCACCATGGAGGACATCGCCCGGCACCTGCACACCGCCGGCCAGCCCGATCCCGACCTGGTCATCCGGACCAGCGGCGAGCTCCGGCTGTCCAACTTCCTGCTCTGGCAGAGTGCCTACTCCGAGCTGTACTTCTGCGACACCTACTGGCCCGCGTTCCGGGAGATCGACTTCCTGCGCGCGCTGCGCAGCTTCGCCGCCCGCCAGCGCCGGTACGGCCGCTAGCCCGGGGCGTTAGCCGACGGCGCGGGCCAGTTCCAGCAGGGTGTGCAGATCCCTGGCCGCGGCCAGGGCCGAGGCGCCGGCCAGCAGGACCAGGATGGCGGCGGCGATGAGCAGGACCGGGCGCGGCCGGGGCGGCGGGGCGAGCAGGGCGGCGACGCGGCGCGGGAC
>JBOHCO010001402.1:0-1450 GCA_050698895.1 Streptosporangiaceae bacterium | reverse complement strand
CGGCCGAAGGCCGACGACGAGGCCCGGCCGGGTGATCCGCCGGGGTCGTGGCGTGGCGACGGCGAGCGGTTCCTCAGGCCGGAGCGCAACGCCGAAGCTGATCGGCAGATCGCGGCCACGCACTCGCACGAGAAAGGGATTACCGAGACGCTGAAGCGGATCGAGCAGGACAACACTTGCGGTGGCGCCCTGGCGGGCCTGGAGCACTGCCTGAAAGGTGCCGATCGCATCAAAGCAAAGATCTGGGACAAGACCGAGGCCCGGGCCGGGCTCAGCGTGGCGGACGCGGCCGGGCAGGTCAAGGATGCCGTGCGGTACACGTTCCGGTTTGAGGCAGATGCCTACGTGCGCGGTTACGCTGAGGTCAGGGAACGCCTGGGATCCGCTGGCTGCCGGATGACGTACAGCAGGAATGACTGGCTGACTAACCCGGAGTACAAGGGTGTCAATACGCGATGGGTGACGCCGGACGGCGGCCGGTTCGAGCTGCAGTTCCACACGCCAGAGAGCCTGGATGCCAAGGAGAACCGCACGCACCGCGCCTATGAGCGGTTCCGGTCTCTGTCTGTATCCCGGCCGGAGGAGGAGGATCTGCGTGCGTATCAGCACTACGTCAACGCGGCAGTGCCGCGGCCGGCCGGCATCGAGATCATCGGCGACCGCAAGGAGACCTGATGGCCAACAAGATCACCTACTGGGCGATCCTCGGCGGAGGCTCGACGGTCGACCGGCCGCAGGGGCTGCTGCGCCGGCTTGAGCATGACGACGGGTCCGAGGACGAGGCCCTCCGTGTGAACAAGGACCTGAGCTGGGGCCGCACGAGCCTGCTACTCGAGGAGGAGCACGGCAACGGCGAAGAGGAGCTCGTGGAGGTCAGTCACGAGCAGGCCAGCAAGATCGTGCAGTACTTCCGGGAGCGACTGGCCCAGCAGCGAGCCTAACGTTTAGGTCGGCCAGCAATCCGTTATTCCCGTTATACGTCAGATCGTGGCTGCCTGGTCCGAAGGTAGTCCGCCGCCTCACCGAGGATCCGCTGCTGTCGCGGCGTTATCCGCAGCGTTACCGGGTCGCGGCGCTGCCCCACCAGCGGAGACTGCGCAAACCTGAGCTGATAGACGTCGTCGTCCGGGCCCCCAAGAGCCTTCAGCGCGGCTAGTTCCGTCGCGTTGGCGGCGGGCCGGGCCGGGTCCTCGCCGAATGCTCGCAGCGGGCGATCACCGGCACTAACCGCTTCTGCGAGCTGCCGGGCCGACTCCGCGGCTCGGATCATCCTGGCGCTGACCCGACGCCCGAGTGGTACGGCTGCCGGGCGCTGCTGACCTAGCTCAGCAGCTAGTGGCAGGGCCAGGTTGAGGACGAAGCTGCCCGGGCGGGTCGAGAGCCTTGCTTTGCTGGCATAAGACTCGGCCCAGGCCGGGCGGTGCGACGGCAGCACAAGGTCATGGATCTC
>JBOHCO010001401.1:0-1491 GCA_050698895.1 Streptosporangiaceae bacterium | reverse complement strand
CTGACCTGAGTCCGGAGGCGGCCCGGGCGAGGGTTGAGTCAGCGTTCGGCGAGATCCGCGCTGAACTTGAGCAACTGGTCCGCATCCCGTCGGTCAGCGCGGCAGGCTCTGACGCCGCTCACGTCCGGAGGTCGGCCACGGCCACGGCCTCGTGGCTGGAGCGTTCCGGTTTCCAGGATGTCCAGCTGATCGAGGTCGACGGTGCCCATCCGGCGGTTTACGCCGCGGCTCACGGGCCGGAAGAATCGCCGAAGGCACTGCTTTACGCCCATCATGACGTCCAGCCTCCCGGTCCGGAGAGGCTGTGGAAAACACCCCCATTTGAGCCGACCGAGCGTGACGGGCGCCTGTTCGGACGAGGCACGGCGGATGACAAGGCCGGGATTGCCGTGCACGTGGCCGCCCTGCACGCCTGGGAAGGCAAGCCGCCGCTCGACATCGCCGTCCTCATCGAGGGCGAGGAGGAAGTCGGCTCCAGGCACTTGCCCGAATTCCTCGAAAAGTATCAGGGCCTGCTCAAGGCCGACACCATCGTGATCCCGGATTGCTCGAACTGGGCTATTGGCGAGCCGACCCTGATCACCTCACTGCGCGGCCTCGTGGATTGCGTAGTGGAAGTGCGTACCCTTGATTTTGCCGTGCACAGCGGAAAATACGGCGGCCCGGTTCCGGACGCGCTGACCACGTTGTGCCGGCTGATCGCCACGCTGCACGACTCGTCGGGCAATGTCGCGGTAGCGGGCCTGCACACCGACATGCCGCATTCCGTGCCGGTTGACGCGCTCAGCTTGCGGGATACCGTCGGCCTGCGTCCGGGCGTTGAGTTCATCGGCGAGGGCTCGCTCTCACACCGGCTCTGGACTCGCCCGGCACTGACCGTACTGGGAATTGACGCTCCGTCGACGGCGGATTCGGCCCACAAGCTGCTCCCGGTCGCCCGCGCGAACATCAGCGTCCGTCTCGCGCCGGGCGACGACGCGCGCCGGGCCTTTGATGCCCTGGAAGGGCACCTGCTTCGTTACGCACCCTGGGGCGCCGAGGTTAAAGTCACGCGACTGCGCCACGGTGAGCCTTATAGCGTCAAGACAGACGGTCAGGCCTTTGACGCATTCCGCCGGGCTTGCACGGATACGTGGAACCGCGAGCCGGTCGAGGCCGGGAGCGGCGGCTCGCTACCGCTGGTCGCGGCCCTGGCCGATGCCTATCCGGAGATGGCTCTGCTGCTCACCGGGGTCGACGACCCGGACAGCAAGGCACATTCGGAGAACGAGAGCGTGCACCTCGGCGAATTGCTGAACTGCTGCGTGAATGAGGCCATCCTGCTGGGATATCTCGCCGAGGGGGGCGGTGCCGAGTGAGCACCGGGGACCACCTTGTTAGAGAGAAATATCCGAGCACGGATTCCGCTGGCCGGGCGGTACGCAGTCACGATCCCGCTGAGCTTGCCGGCCTGAGGCTGGGCCTGGCTCGAGGCGGCGCTCCGGCCGCTAG
>JBOHCO010001400.1:0-3540 GCA_050698895.1 Streptosporangiaceae bacterium | reverse complement strand
GGCCGTGGACGACGAGCGTGGGGACCTCGATCTCGGGCAGGCGCTCGCGCCAGCGGGGCTTGCAGTCGAGCCTGGAAAACACCAGGCCCATCTGGTTGGCCATCTGGACCGGGGGTGCGGTGCCGGGCGTGCGGTCCCAGATGCGCGCAGCGATGGCGCGCGCGGCGACGGGGTCGTCACCGAGGATCTCCGCGCCGGCGGCGGCGAACTCCGCAACCGCCTCGCGGTCGGTCCAATCGGGCATCGGACGCGCGAAAAGCCGGCTCATCGTCGCCTGGTCATGGTCGGGGAGGTCATCGTCGGGCGGGCCAGGGGCAACCGCGCGGGTGCCGACCAGGGTGAGCGCCGCGAACGCGCCCGGATGGTCGAGCACGGCCACCTGGGCGACCATCCCGCCCACACCGATCCCCGCGAGGTGCGCAGGCCCCCCGCCGAGCGCGTCCGCAAGGGCCGCCGCGTCGGCGGCGAGGCCGCGCAGGGTGTAGGCGGGCGCCTGCGGGTCCGTCGTCGTCGACTCCCCGCTATCGCGCAGATCGTAGCGCACCACACGGCGCCCGCCAGCGGCGAGGCGCTCGCAAAGCGCGTCGGGCCAGGAGAGCATCGTCGCCCCGCCCGCGAGCAGGACGAGCGGCGCGTCGTCGTCACCGAACGACTCGATGCCCAAGGCGATCTCATTGGCGTTGACAGTGGTCATCGGATCACCGGGAGACGTCGTAGGTCAGGTGCGTCGCGGTCGATGTCGAGATCACGCTCCGCTGCACCAGCGTGCGCGGCGCTCCGCCAGTGAACACTGGTGTCCCGGCGCCTAGCACGATGGGCGCGAGGTGCAGCGTCAGCGCGTCGACCAGCCCGGCGTCGAGCGCGGAGCGGATCGTGGCGCCGCCGCCCATCAGGATGACGTCGAGGTCCTTGCCGCTGTCCGACGACGCCGCCTCGGCTCGCTCGCGCGCAGCGGTGACGGCGTCGGGCAGGCCGGTGGTGACGAACGTCCAGTCGAGGTTGGCTGTCCGCACCGACTCTGGCGGCGAGCTCGTCACGACGACGAACGCGGGCTTGCCGACCTCGCCGGCGCCGTAGCCGGACGTGTCGTCCCAGCCTTTCGGCCCGTCGACCACATCGAAGAGGCGGCGGCCGAGGACAACGGCGCCCGAGCGGGCGGTCGCCTCGTGCAGGAACAGGCGGTCGTCGGGGTCGTCGGAAAACGCCCATGTGTGCAGGGCCTCGCCGCCGGTGCCCAGACCGTTGTCCGGGCCGGGGTCGGGCCCGGTGACGAAGCCGTCGAGGGAGACCGAGATGTCAGCGATGATTCGAGTCATGCCAGGCAGACCCGATCCGCCGCCCGAACTCATCGCTCACGCATCGCCTGGCGACGTCGCCACCAGGCCCGAGCCCAGGCCAGCCATTCCCGGTGTACCCGTGCTGGTAGTCGGCCGGAGTCAGGCGGCCGCGGTCCGGCAGAGGATCTCGCCGTGGAGGACTGAGAGCCAGCCGTCCTCCGCAGCTGCCCAGGAGAGCCAGGCGGCGCTGATGCGGCGCAGGTCGCCGGTGGCCGCGTATCCGTCGTCGACCAGCTGGCGGGCCAGCGCGGACTCGGTGATCCGGTCGGCCCACATGCGGCCCCAGTGGTCGCGGTCGGCGGGCGTAGCGAAGCACCAGGTGCTGGACGTGGCCGTGATGTCGGCGAGGCCAGCTGCCCTGGCCCACGACAGCAGCCTCCGGCCGGCGTCGGGCTCGCCGCCGTTGGCGCGCGCGGCGGCGCGGTACAGGCGCAGCCACTCATCGAGCTCGGGGAGCTGCGGCCACCAGGTGAAGGCCGCGTAGTCACCGTCGCGCGCTGCGACGATGCCGCCCGGGCGCGTGACCCGGGCCATCTCGCCCAGCGCCTGCACCGGGTCGGCCAGGTGCTGGAGTACCTGGTGGGCGTGGACGACGTCGAAGGACGCGGCGGGGAATGTGAGGTCATGCACGTCCTGCACGCTGAAGCCGGCATTGGTGATGCTCCGGGCCGCGAGGGTCGCGCGCGACAGATCCAGTTCCTCCGGCCCGATCTCCGTGGCGGTGACCCGGCCGACCAGGCGGGCCAGATCGGCGGTGATGGTGCCCGGCCCAGCGCCGATGTCGAGCAGCGAGTCGCTCTCGTGCAGGTACGGCAGGAGGTACGCGGCGGAGTTGGCCGCCGTGCGCATCCGGTGCGACCGCAGAACCGATTCGTGATGGCCGTGGGTGTACGTACTCATGGTTCTCCTTCCGGCCACGCAGTCTGCCCCCAGTTCCGCACCGGTGTCCAGTCAGTGAGATAAGTGTCTCGATAAATGAGGCAGCATCATCGGTTCCGCCTGGGCAGCACCCGGCCGGCCACGCGCCCGCGCTGTCAGCGGCACGGGCTACCGTCAGCGGCGTGCATGATGGCACGCCGGCAATCCGGCTGACGGAGTGGACGCAGGCCGACCTGAGCCTGCTGCGGGAGGCGAACACGCCCCGGATGACCGCTCACCTGGGTGGCCCCGGAACCGAACCACCCTCCCAGCCGAAGATCATTAACTGATGCCCGGACCCACCACGCACTGCTCCGCACCGGCCGAGCCGCGGTTCTGTGGGGCCGGGATCAGCCGGGTGTGGGCGTTGTAACGCCAGGATCAGGTCGTTCGGTGCTTTCCGGCAGGGTTGAGTCCCGGAGGATCTCCTGGACGCGCTGGGCTGCCGGTGCGCGGATGCGCTGGTAGATCGTGAGGGCCTGACGCAGACAGTCCAGGCCTTTGTCCTGGTTGCTGTCCTGGAGGTGGGCCCGGCCGAGTCCTTCGAGGGCGCGTGCTTCTTCTGGGGTGGCGCTGATGTCGCGGGCGATGGCTAGCGCCCGGGTGTGCTGGCCGCGGGCCTGGGCGGTGGCCGAGGTGCGGAGCGAGAGCTCGCCTAGGCGGTTCAGCGCTTCGGCCTGGCCGAGCAGGTTGCCCAGGTCGCGGAACAGTTCGAGGGCCTGCTGGTGGCTGGCCGCTGCGGCCGGGTAGTCCCCGGTCTCTTGCTCCACCAGGCCGAGGTCGTTGAGGGCCTGGGCCTGGCCGAACCGGTGACCGAGGTCGCGGAACAGCGCCAGGGCCTGCCGCTGGCTGGCCGCGGCGGCCGGGTATTCCCCGGTTTCCTGCTGCACGACACTGAGATCGTTGAGGGCGCGGGCCTGGCCATGCGGGTCGTCGAGGTCGCGGAACAGCGCCAGGGCCTGCCGCAGGCTGGCGGCCGCGGCCGGATGGTCTCCGGTCAGGTGCTGCACCAGGGCCAGACTGCTGAGCGTCCATGCCTGGCCGCGCGGGTAACCGAGCCCCCGAACCAGTACGAGTGCCTGCTCGTGAGAGGCAGCGGCGGCGGCGTATTCTCCGGTCAGCGCGCGCAGGAAGCCCAGCTCGTTGAGAGTGGCGGCCTGGCCGGGCTGATCACCTATATCGCGGTAGAGCGCCAGTGCCCGGGTCAGGGTCGCGGCCGCGGTCGGATAGCTCCCGGTCTCCCGCTGCAGTGCACCCAGCTCGCTGAGCGCGTCGGCCTCGCCGA
>JBOHCO010001399.1:0-1805 GCA_050698895.1 Streptosporangiaceae bacterium | reverse complement strand
GCGGCGCACCCGGGTCGGGAACATCGTGGCGTAGACCTGGCCGATGTAGGTGCCGTAGGAGAAGGCGTAGTAGCTGATCTGGCGCTACCCGAGCGCGACCCGGATGGAATCCAGGTCCCTGGCGATGTTCCGGGTCGTCAGGTAGGGCAGCAGCCAGCCGTAGCGCCGCTGGCAGCCGGCCGCGTAGGCCTTGGCCCGGCCGATCAGCGCCTGCTCGGCGGCCCGGCTGGCGGGCACGTAGGGCGGCCGGGCCCGGGCGAAGAACGAGGGATCGCAGTGCAGCGCCGGCACCGACGCGCCGGTGCCGCGGGTGTCGAAGCCGATGATGTCGTACTCGGCGGCCACCTCCGGGCTGAGCCCCTGGGCCACGAACGCGGCCAGGCTCCGGCCTGCCCCGCCGGGCCCGCCGGGGTTGACCAGCAGCACGCCCTGGCGCTTGCCGGGCGGGGCGGAGGCGGGCACCTCGGACAGGGCCAGGGTGATCTGCCGGCCGTGCGGCCGCGCGTAGTTCAGCGGCACCTTCAGGCTTGCGCAGAGCAGGTTCTCGGCCACCTGCGGGCAGGCCCGCCAGGCCACCGCCGAGCCCGGCCCGGCCGAGCCCGAGGCCGGGGCGGTCGCCGGGCTCGGGGAGCCGCCGCCGCTGGCCGAGGACCCGGCCGAGCACCCGGCGATGGCCAGCCCGGCCACGGCGACGGCGGCCAGCAGCCTGGATTTCACGTGCTCACCCGGGCGGCGCCCGTCCGCTCGCTCATGACAGTCATCCTGCCCCATCCGCCGGGCGCTACGACCCGGCGGATGGGGCCCGCCGACGGGGCCGGCTCAGACCTGCACGAACTCGATGCCGGTCAGCTGGCAGAAGACCTTCCAGCTGGCCGCGTGGTGGCCCAGGTTCATCACCTCGTGGTGCGGGCCGCCCGCGCTCAGCCAGCCGTTCAGGCAGGCCCGGAGCCCGCTGGCGGGCCGGAACTGGCCGTAGGGCATCTCCAGCGCCGGCAGCAGCTGGCTGTCCAGGTTCTCGCCCTCGGCCACCACCAGCCGGAACCGCTCGCCCTCCAGCGAGACCAGGGTGGCCAGCGTGGCCGGGCCCGGCTGGTACTGGAACAGGAACGTCGGCGGGTCCTCCAGGCGGCCGATGCCCAGCGGGCGCTTGATCAGCTTCACCGGGCGGTCCGAGCGGGCGACCTTCCAGTTGCCCTCGCCCATGTGGCTCATCAGCACCGAGTCGGACGGGAAGTCCATCGCGTACATCTCGGTGAAGTGCGCGTCGCCGATCAGCTCGTGACCCGCCGACACCAGGCAGGCGGTCAGCACGTCGCCCTCGGCCGCGTAGCCGTAGCCGTCGGCCATCAGCGTCGACGCGGCGGCCAGCGGCAGCCGGCTGAACCGGCCGTCCTCGCCGATCGCGTCGAAGTGCGCCGTATAGGCCCCGAATCCGCGGTCGTCCAGGATCGCCTTGATCGCCACCTGCATCCGGGCGTGATCCTCCCGCTCGGCTGCCGACAGCCGCGGGTCGATCTCGAACCGGGCGTCCTCGGTCGCGATCACGTCGGCCACCTGGTCGTCGGTCACCACCTGCATGCCCCGGTACATGTCGCCCGGCGCCACGGCCAGGATCTCCGGGCCCAGCGTCCGGATCAGCGCGCTCTCGTCCACCCGGATGTCGCCCATGTCGTTCATGGCGTAGCCGAAGATCGCCACCTTGAGCGACTTCCACCGGGTGACCGCCGCCGCCGCCCGCGCCCACCGGCCCACGTCGGCCCGGAACGACTCCGCGCGCCAGTCGTCGGTCAGCACGTGGAACCGCT
>JBOHCO010001398.1:0-3216 GCA_050698895.1 Streptosporangiaceae bacterium | reverse complement strand
CGCCCGGCCAGCGCCCGCGACTGGCCGCCGGACCTCCCGGCCGCAGCCGGGCGGTGCCTGATGGACGGCGTGGCCCGCCGGCAGCTGGCCCTCCTGACGGCCGTGATGCCGCCGGGCCGCCGGGCCTTCGGCCAGGCCATGATCGCTGAGCTCGACTACGCCTCGTCACGCCGGGATCGCGCCCGGCTGGTGCTCGGCGCGGTCCGGGTCGCGCTGCTGCCTCCGCCCGGGCTGGGCGGCTACGGTCGCGCCGCCGGGCGGGGCGCGCTGGTCGCCGTCATCGCGGGGATCCCGCTCGTGGCCGACCTGTACCTGGCCAACGTGGTCTTCCCGGCCCGGCAGGACAGCACGCTCGGCGTGCTGGCGGGGGTCGCCTACCTGATCGTCACGCTCATGGCGGCGGGGGCCGCGGCCCGGCGGGCCGAAGGCGGGACCGGCCAGCGGATCGTCGCTGGCCTGGTCGCCGGCCTCATCATCGCGGTGCTCGAAATGGCTGCCTTCGCCGTGATCGACAACGCCTTCCTGCCGATCGTCATGCAGCAGACGGCCAAGATCGCCGAATTCCGGGCCAGCGGCCTGACCTCGATGCGCGCCTACATCAACCAGTCGCTCGAAGCGACGGCCCCGGGCGTGGCCATCCTCTACGCCGTGGGCGGCGCGATCCTCGGGCCGCTCGGCGCCATGGCCGACGGCGGGCTCGTCCTGGCCTGGGCCAGGCGGCTCGTCAGCCCGCATCACGACCTGCTCCGCTAAGACCCGGGACCGGGTGAGTCCCGCCGGCGGTGTATCAGCCACGGCCCGGCCCGCCGTCGCGTCCGGCTAGGCGTCACAGCCAGGGCGGCGCGGCCACGGGCGGCCCGTCGAACCGGATCGCGTCGACGCTGCCCCGCCCGGCCATCCAGGCCAGCAGGTCGGCGCGGGGAGCGCTGATGACGCGCAGGCCCTCGCCCCAGCGCTGGCCGGTATCGGTGGTCGCGAACGTGAGGCCGGCGACGTCCTGGCGGCCGCGCCAGCCGGTCGTGATGTTATCGATGAGCCCGGTGGCGACCTCGCCGGGGATGTCGGCGAAGGTCACCGGGCCGGCCAGGTCGACCGCGTGGACCCAGGTCTCGCGTACGCGCATCCACGGCACCTCGGTGGCGGCCACCATCTGGCCCTGGGCGGTGCGTACCTGCGCCTGCCACGCGGCGGCGGGGAGCTGCTCGACGGCCGCGGCGAGCCCGGCCTGGCTGGCCGCGAACTCGGCCCGCACCTCGGCGCCGGGCCGCGCGGCGGTCTCCGCGATCTCCTCATCGCGGGCGCCCGCCGTGGCGTACATCGGCGTCTCGACCCCGGTCCGGGCCCAGGTGAGCAGGTTGACCAGGGCGTCGGCGTTGCGGGCCAGGTGGGCGAGCAGTGTCTGCCGCGACCAGCCCGGCAGCAGCGACGGGCCGGCCAGGTCGGCGTCCGGCAGGGCGCCGACGGCGGCGGCCAGCGCCTGCTCGCCGCCCCGCCACCAGGCCAGGATCTCCGGGCGCGGGCCGCGCGGGGGTGACATGCAGGACACCGTAGCGGGCGGACGATGCGCGGGGTGCGCAGGACCCGCCGGGCCCGGCCGCGACGCCGGGTCACGGTCTCGTGTTCTTGCTACGCGAGCCTTGCCGGACTGCTTGACGCGTGTCGCGTTTCGTCATTGATTCGGGGCATGGAGAACAACGAGGTTCCAGCCCGCAAGGGCACCACCCGCCGCGTGTTCCTGTCCGCCTCGGCGGCCGGGGCGGTCGCGGCGCCCCTGGTCACGCTGGCCGGTACGGCCAGCGCGGCTACCACCAGCGCGACCGCCGCGGCGGGCCGCAAGCCACTGGCTCGCCACCACATCGACAAGAACCTGCGGGCTTTAGTCCGGCAGATCGACCCCGACCGGATCCAGGCCACGATCCTGCGGCTGACCCAGTTCGGCACCCGGCACACCGCGTCCAGCCAGACCGACCCGGTACGCGGCATCGGCGCCGCCGTCGACTGGGTCTTCGAGCAGATGCAGGCCATCGCGGCCACCTCGAACGGCAACATGACGGTGCAGAGGCAGACGTTCGTGCAGCCGGTCTCGAACAACATCCCCGTGCCCACCACCATCACCAACGTCATCGCGACGCTCCAGGGAACCGCCTCCCCGGAGCGGTTCTACGTCATGACCGGCCACCTGGACTCGCGGTGCACCAACGTCGAGGACTTCACCAGCGACGCGCCCGGCGCCGACGACGACGCCTCCGGTGTCGCGGCGATGATGGAGCTGGCCCGGCTGTTCGCGACCCGCCAGTTCCCCGGCACCATCGTCTTCGCCGCCGTCGACGGCGAGGAGCAGGGCCTGTACGGCTCGACGTTCATGGCCCAGCAGATGGCCAGCGCGAGCAACGACGTGCAGGGCATGTTCAGCAACGACATCATCGGCGCGAGCCGGGCCTTCGACGGCACGAAGCCGGACCCGTTCACGGTCCGGATGTTCCTGGAGGGCATCCCGACCGCCGCGACCGCCAACGAGATCGCGATCATGCAGTCGGTCGGCGGCGAGACCGACGGGCTGTCGCGGCAGCTGGGACGGTTCGTCGCGGAGGTAGCGCCGCTCGAGCTGACCGGGATGAACATCCGGCTGATCTGGCGGCGTGACCGCTACCTGCGCGGCAGCGACCACCTGTCGTTCCAGGGTCAGGGCTATGCCGCGGCGCGGTTCACCGAGCCGCGGGAGAACTTCGACCACGAGCACCAGAACGTCCAGGTGCAGAACGGCGTCCAGTTCGGCGACCTGATCCAGTACGTGGACTTCGACTACGTCGCACGGGTGGCCGGAGTCAACGCGGCCGCGCTGTGGGCACTAGCCACCAGCCCCAGCACGCCGAAGAACCTGCAGATCCACGCCACCCCGCCGCCCACCCTGGCCGGCACCAACCTCACCATGCTCAGCTGGAACGCCAACCCCGAGTCGAACCTGGCCGGGTACGAGGTCGTATCCCGTGAGACCACGTCCCCGGACTGGACCGAGACCATCCCGGTCGGCAATGTCACCAGCGTCACGCTCGACATCTCCAAGGACAACGTCCAGTTCGGCCTGCGGGCCGTGGACCAGAACGGGAATCGCAGTCCGGTAGCCTTCCCGCAGGTCGCGGCCTAGCTGCGGGTACCTGGCAGTAGCGTGACCGTCGGGCCGGAGCCTGGCCGGCTGGCCGGCAGCTGCTGGGAGGG
>JBOHCO010001397.1:0-2075 GCA_050698895.1 Streptosporangiaceae bacterium | reverse complement strand
CCGTCACCTCGCTCACGGATGGTTCATGTTCATGTTCATGTTCATGTTCATGTTCATGTTCATGTTCATGGCCGGGCCGTGACCCGGATGGGAGCGGGTGACCACGGGACCCTGGTGCGCTCCGGCGGCGTAGGCGGCGATGAACACCACGACCAGCAGGATGAGGAAGCCGCAGAGCTTCGCCGCCGGGCTGGCCTCCATGCCCGCCTCCCTTTCCTGAGTAGCAGGGAGAGTCTGCCACCTGCGGGAGCACGGGGCGTCAGCACCCGCCAAACCGTGTTTCCGAATGCGCCGGAAAGAGTTCTCCGGATATGCGGCCGGACGGTGATGCCCCCGGTGGGTAATGCGCATACCCCGCATCTGTACCGGCGATACCCAGCCTGGGTTTTGCCTGTACCACCACGGGGTTTCCGCAGGCCGGAGACCGATTAATTGGGCCCGGTAATTCAGTCAGGAACCTTGTGCGGCCGGTGCCGCGACATTAATTTCGCTTACGCCGTCTTGGTTGGCGGCTGAGGGAGGAACCCGTTGGCGAGCTATGCCCCGCCGGGCCGGCCGGCCGGCCGTTGGCTCAGCGGCATCGGAGTCGTCCGCGAGGACGGCTGGACGGCGCCCGACGCGCGCCGCAAGCTCCAGCTCCTGCTGGCCGGGCTCTGGCTGCTGGATGCCATCCTGCAGTTCCAGGCCTTCATGTTCAGCAAGGGCCTCGCGCAGATGCTCGGCGCGACCGGGCCGGGCAATCCCGGCGTCATCGCCGGGCCGATCAGCTGGACCGCGCGCCTGGTGGCGCAGCACGGCGTCGTGACCAACGCGATCTTCGCGACGATCCAGCTGCTCATCGCGCTGGGAATCGCCTTGCGCCCGACAATCCGGCTCGCGCTCGGCGTCTCCATCGCCTGGTCGCTGGCGGTGTGGTGGCTCGGTGAGGGCCTGGGCGGGGTGCTCGCCGGCGCGGCCAGCCCGGTCAACGGCGCGCCCGGCGCGGTGATCCTCTACGCGCTGCTGGCGATCCTGCTCTGGCCGCCGCGCCGCGAGCGGCCGGCCTCGTTCATAGCGGGCCGGGCCACCGGGCCGGCGGTGGCGCAGGCCCTCTGGCTGGTCTTGTGGGGCAGTCTGGCCTATTTCGCTCTGACGCCGGCGACCAGGGCCCACGGCGCCATCTCCGGGATGATCTCCGACATGGCCTCGGGCGAGCCCGCCTGGCTGGCTAGCACCGACCGCCACCTGGCCGCCTTCCTGGCCAGCCGGGGCGGCGTCGCGGCCGTGGTCCTGGCCGTCGTGCTGGCCGTGGTGGCGGTCGGCATCTACCTGCCGCCGCGGGCCCGGCGGGCGGTACTGGTGCTGGCCATCGTGACCGCCGCCGTCCTCTGGCTGGCCCAGGGCCTGGGCGGGATGCTGACCGGCGGCGGCACGGACCCCAACTCCGGCCCGCTGCTGGCCCTGCTGGCGCTGGCCTTCTGGCCCCGGGCCGCTGAGCCGGAACTGACTGAGCCGGAACAGGCTAAGGGGAGGCACTAATGGCGGGACAGTCCTGGCTCGCCTACGCGTTCGCCGGCGTCATGCTGGTCACCGCGGCCTACTGCCTGGCCCGCCTGGTGATCTCCTGGCGGCTGCGCCGGCGCACCGACCGTCAGGTCGACGCGATCCACGTGCTGATGGGCGTGGCCATGGCCGGCATGCTGGTGCCGCGGCTGCGGGTGTTCTGGGCCGGCGGCTGGGAGGTGATCTTCGGCGCGGCGACCCTCTGGTTCGGCTGGCTGGCGGTCCGTGAGTACCGCCGCCGGGCCGCGCCGGGCCGGTGCCGGCCGCACCACGCCCAGCACGCGCTGGGCTGCGCCGCGATGGTGTACATGTTCGCCGCGGTGACCACGGTCGCGGGGGCCGCGGCCGGGCGGGCCGCGTCCGGGGCGGGCATGAGCGGCACGGGCGGCGGCGCCCGCTACCCCACGCTCGCGCTGGTCCTGGCCGTGGCCGTGTTCGGGTACGTGATCTGGACGGCTGACCGGCTGCCGGCGCTAGCCCGGGTCTCCGCCCCGGCCGCGCGGGCGGTGCCGGCCGCGGCCGTCCCGGCCGCC
>JBOHCO010001396.1:0-1762 GCA_050698895.1 Streptosporangiaceae bacterium | reverse complement strand
GGCTGGCGCCCACGTGGCCGCTCACGCCGACGTTCCGGCCGACGCCCACGCCCCTGCCGCGCCTTACGGGGCCGCCGTCGGCCCCGTGCCCAGCCAGGCCCCCGCCAGCCAGGCCCCCGCCAGCCAGCCGCCCAGCCAGCCCGCCGCCAGCGCGCCTGGCGGCTCGGCCGCGACCACCGCCAGCGAGGCAGCGGCCAGCAACGCAGCAGCCAGCAATGCGGCAGCCAGCAATGCGGAGACCGGCCCGGCGGACGGGCAGGCCGCGGCCGAGACGGCCGCACCCGAGCAGCGGCCGCCGGCCCGCCCGGGCCGCAAGTCGGCCCGCGGCCGCCGTTCGTCGGTCCCGTCGTGGGACGAGATCATGCTCGGCACCTCCCGCCAGACGGACTAACCCGCCGGTCCGCCGCTGGCTCGCGGGTGCGCCTGGCCGCGGCGGGCTGCGCCATGGGCCGGCGACGGCGGTTCGCGGCATAGGATCGGGGACCACCACGACGGCGCGGGAGGGCGAGCAGGGTTGGGCCAGAACGGGCGCGGGACCGGCCTGCGGGCGGCCGCCGCGGCCCGGCGGACGGGCGGGGTCGCCGGGCTGCTGTGCGTGCTCGGCCTGCTCAGCGGCTGCGGCCTGATCGGCACCTCGAAGTCGTCCCTGGGCCAGGCCGAGCAGCAGAGCATGACCGTGACCAGCTCCATGGTCCAGCAGGGCGCGATGGTCATGCGCTACACCTGCCACGGGCACGGCCCGGTTCAGAGCCCGCCGCTCTCCTGGTCCGCGGCCCCGGCGGGCACCAGGTCACTGGCCCTGGTGGTGGACGACGCGGCGGCGCCGATCACGCCGCGGCTGTACTGGATCGTGTTTGACATCAACCCCGACACCACCGACATCCAGGCGGGCTCGCTGCCGACGGGGGCGCGGCAGGCGCGCAACAGCGCGGGGCACGCCGGCTACGCCCCGCCGTGCCCGGATGGCTCGTCGCATCAGTACCGGTTCACGGTCTACGCACTTAATGCGATGCTCCGCCTGCCGTCCGGAACGTCCGAGAAAGAGGCCTGGTCCTCGATAGCGCGCCATGCGATCGCGCGCGGCCGGCTGCAAGTCACGGCCCAGCCCTGAGGGATCCATCCGGGCAGGTCGCGCGGATTTTCGCGGAGTGTAGCCAGGCTCGCCGACACGCACCCCAAACTTCTCGAAATGCATGACACCGGCCATAGTGCTCCGACAGAATCAAATCTCAGGCGATCAGCCCAGTTAGGGATCCGCGCCAAGGTCAGATACAAGATCATCAGCACGAAGAAGATCCATAACAAGTCCAGCTGACGGCTCCACAGCAAACGGCTCCACAGCAATGGGCTCAGTAGAGCCAACGCTCAGGGTGCTCGCAAACCGGGGGAGGTTCGCGCCGATGGCCGCGCGGGCCTGGCGACGCCAACCCCAAGGCCATCGTCGTGGGACGGTGCGATGACTCAGATCATTATCACCCTCGTAGCAGTCGTGCTGCTCATCCTCGTCATCGGCTTCTTCGCGATGAGATACCTGCGGGCCGATGACCACGATGAGTTCGACGACCTGCCCGAGGAGCGCACCGCCCGGTCCCGCGGCGGCGACGCCGCCGACCATGACTGGCGCGGCGATGGCGATGATCGGGTCGTATCCATGGCCGACCGCGGGGAGCGCGGCGGCAAGCCGGGCCGCCGCGGCGGCAGCAACGGCGGCCCGCACGGGCGCGACCGTTCCGGCTCGGGGCGGGCCCAGCCGGGGCGCGGC
>JBOHCO010001395.1:0-3162 GCA_050698895.1 Streptosporangiaceae bacterium | reverse complement strand
AGACCACGCTCCCGCCGCCTGGCCCCCGCACGCCGATCACCGCCTGCCCGGCCCGCGACAGCGCGCTCCCGGGCGCCAGCGAGCGGCTCGGTCCCGGCTTGGCCGGCGACGAGCACGCCGCCAGCAGGCAGCCCGCCGCGGCCAGGGCCGCCCCGGCCCGGACCAGCCGCCCCGGCTGGGCCCGGTCAGCGCCGGAGCGCATCGGCGGGCTCGATACTGCTCGCGCGCAGGGCCGGGTACAGGCCGGCCAGCAGCCCGATCACGGCCCCGGCCAGCGGGGCGGCGATGACGATGCGCGAGTCGAGCACCGCCGTCCAGTGCTGGTAGACGGTGACCACGATGGTGGCGATCAGGCCCGCGCAGGCGCCGACCAGGCCCCCGAACAGCCCCAGCGCCGTCGACTCGGCCAGGAACTGGATGGCGATGTGCCGCGGCCGGGCCCCCAGCGCCCGGCGCAGCCCGATCTCGCCCGACCGCTCCAGCACCGCCACCAGCGTGGTGTTGGCGATGCCCACCGCGCCGATGAACAGCGCGATCCCGGCCAGGGCCAGGAACACGCTGTTCAGGCTGGCCGCCACCGAGTGCCGCAGCGAGGTCGCGCTGGCCGGGGCCGACGCCGACAGCAGCTTGGGGTTGCCCGGCGCGAGCGCGATGGGGACCTGCTTCGCCACCACCGGGGCCGCACCCAGCCGGGTGTGGATCAGCATCTGGGCCACGCCCGAGGGCTTCGGCTTGCCCCACAGCCTCAGCGCCGTGCTCTCCGGCACCGTCACGCCCAGGTTGAGCTGCGGCAGCCGCGAGTCGCTGGCCAGGATGCCGACCACCGTGAACGGCTGCCCGCCGATGAAGATGGCCGGCTCGTTGGCCAGGTTCGAGATGCCCAGCTGGGACGCGGCCGTGGCCCCCAGCACCACCACGTTCTGCGCCGTGGCCTCGTGGAACTGGTTGAACAGCACGCCCGCGCTCACCTTGGCCCCGCTGGCCGTCAGCGCGCCCGGGCTGGCCGCCGTGACCGGCAGGCCCAGCTTGGTCCCGTCCGGGAGCGCGCTGACCGCCGACTTGCTGAAGCCGACCGACCACCACACCCCGGCCGCGACCACCCCGCGGATCCGGTCCACCCTGGCGTCGGCGCCGGCCGGGAAGTCCAGCGTGGGCACGCTCGCCTTGGTCGCGCCGCTGTCGCTGATCGTCACCTGGGTCGCGTCCTGGACGTTGAAGTCCTTGCTGATCTGCCCGGCCGCGGTCTGCGCCAGCCCCACGATGGCCACGAACCCGCCGATGCCCAGGATCGTGCCGACCACCGTCAGCGCCGCGCGCGCGGGCCGCTGGAGCAGGCCCGCGAGCGCCTCGCTGCCCAGATCCCGCAGGCGCAGCCGGGACGGGGCCGAGGCCGGCCGCCTGCGGCTAGCCGGGTGAGTCAGCACGTGAACCCCTGTTATCGCTGGTGTTTTCAGGCTCCGTAACAAGCTGCGCTGCCGGGCCGCCTTCCGACAGCCAGCCGTCGCGGATGCTGATCTGCCGCTGCGCGAGCGCGGCCACCGCCGGGTTGTGGGTGATCACCACCAGGGTCGCGCCCTGGGCGTGCAGCGCGCCCAGCAGGTCGGTCAGCTCCTTGGTGGCCGCGGTGTCCAGGTTGCCCGTCGGCTCGTCGCACAGCAGCAGCGACGGCCGGTTGACCAGCGCCCTGGCGATGGCCACCCGCTGCCTCTCGCCGCCCGACAGCGCCGTCGGCAGCGCCTGGGCTCGGCTGTCCAGGCCCACCTCGGCCAGCGCCATCATGGCCGCGCGGTAGCGGCGGCGCCGCGGCATGTCCGCGTAGACCTGGGCCAGCATCACGTTCTCCACCGCCGACCGGTGCGGGAGCAGGTGGAAGGACTGGAACACGAACCCGATCCGCCGGGCCCGCACCGCCGCCCGGTCCCGCTCCGGGGCCCGGCCCAGGTCGATGCCGTCGATCCGCAGGCTGCCCTCCGTGGGCCGGTCGAGCAGGCCGAGCAGGTTCAGCAGCGTGGACTTGCCCGAGCCCGACGGGCCCATGATGGCCACGTGCTCGCCGCGCTCGATGACCAGGTCGGCCGGCTTGAGCGCCCGGACCGGCGGCGGGCCCGGGTAGGTGTAGCCGGCCGCGGCCAGCTCGATGACCGGCGCGTCGGCCTCGTCGACGGCCGTCATCTCCGCCGTGGTCCTCCCCGCCGTCGTCATCCGCCGCCCCCGCCCGGCCCGATGATCTTGAAGCCGCGGCTGCCGCCGGACCCGGACCGGCCGATGACCGGGCGGCCGACCGGGTTGCTGCCCACGTAGTTCTGTCCTGTGACGACCATCTCGCCGGGGACCAGCGCCCCCGGCTTGGTCGGCGTGACCTGGACCAGGCCGGTGCCCGACATGCCGACCCGCACCGCGACCCGCACCGGCTGGCCGTGGACCAGCTTGGACACGTAGGTCTGCCCGTTGGCGCCGGCGAAGATGGCCGCCTCCGGCACCGCCAGCACCGGGCCGGGGGTGCGCGCCGCGGCGATCGTCATCGAGACGTCCTGGCCGACCAGGGACAGCGGCAGCGGGCGGCGCGTCCGGACCCTCACGGCCACGTACAGGCCGCCCGAGATCGACGCCTTGCTGGCGGTCTGGTGCGACACCGAGACCACCCGGCCGGGCACGGTGGCCCCGGTGCCCGGCTCGGTGATGAGGACCCGCATGCCCCGCCGGACCTCCTTGGCGTTGCTGGGGCTGAGCTGGCCCGCCAGGGCCGGGCTGCCCTCGGCCAGGGTCAGGGCGCCGCCCTTGGCCGCCTGGCCCACCGTGGCATTGAGGCTGACGATCCGGGCCGGCATCCGGGGCACGAACGTGTACTCGCCCAGCGGGACCATCGCCCCCCGGTCGGCCTTCGGGCCGGTGCTGATCTTCGGCACCGAGTAGCCGATGGCGTCGTAGAACGCCGTGACCGCGGCCGAGGTGCCCGCGCCGTAGACCCCGCTGGTGTCGCCGCCGACCCCGTAGCCCAGCGTCTGCAGGTCCTCCTGGAGTTGGACCACGTCCTGGCCGGTCTCGCCGGGAACCAGGTTCCGGTAGGCGGGCACGGTCCCGGCCAGGGCGAAGAACGGCCGCTCGGCCACCTCCAGGATGACCTGGCCCTGGCCGACGAAGCTGCCCGAGCCGTGGAAGATC
>JBOHCO010001394.1:0-4296 GCA_050698895.1 Streptosporangiaceae bacterium | reverse complement strand
TCTCCTGCGACCCGGCCACCCTGGCCCGCGACCTGGGCCTGCTGATCGCGGGCGGCTGGACCCTCGACGCCCTGCGCGCCTTCGACGCCTTCCCCATGACCCACCACGTCGAGTGCCTGGCCACCCTGTCCCGTTAGCCCCGCCATCTGTCCCGCTAGCCTCCGCCCACCCCCTCAGCGCGATCACCGGCAAGTCCCTCGCGCCCCGTGCTCACCCCACGCCACACAGGCGTCCACGCGCCCGATGATCATGGTCGTGGGTGTCCAGTTGGGTACACAGGAGGGTTACCTACGGGACACCCACAAGTGCCGGGACCTGCAACAGGCGCGCTGTGCGCCTCCGCGCAACCCCCGCGGCCCCGCACGGTCCTCCCGCCACATCAGTCACAGTCCCCAGCGCCGCCGCTCGCGGGCTGGTCTGATGTCACGAAACCTACGCCCCGCTGTAGGCAACGGAACATCCACGATTGCTGGATCCCGTCTAGCGGCGGAAGTGGTCGACGGTGGCGGCCAGGATGCCGACGCAGGCCACCGCCAGCAACGCGGTCAGGGCCTCGAGCGCCGCGTGCGCGGTGTTGACGGCCGAGCACTGGCTGGCCGCCCGCCGGTCGAAGGCCTGGGCGAACTCGCCAATGCCGCTGTTGCACGTGCTGGCGTCGCGGCCGATCAGCAGCGACAGGAACAGGGCCAGCGCGGCCAGGTTGCCGAAGACGATGGTCATCGCGGTCAGCACCGAGCCGCCGCGCCGTCGCGGTGGCTGGACTTGGGGCAGGGACTGCCAGGGCTGGCCGTAGGCCGGCGGCGGCCACTGCGCGCCGGGCGGCGGAGGCGGGGGAAACGGTCCTTGACCGTACGGGCCTTGAGGCGGATAGCTCATCGGGAAACTCCGGGTCCAATGCCGCGAAGCTGCGGGCTGAACTCAAGACGCCGCATCGGCCCCGCCGGTTGACGGCAGGTGCCCATGGTGGCGTTCATCGTGATCGTCGCCGCCGTGGGGGTCCTGTCCGGGATCTACGGCCGCAGCGACGTGACGAAGCGGAACGCGCGGCGGGTTCTGTGCATCCTGCTCGGCCGGTATCCGGCCTGCTCGGCTGACGCGCCGGAGCGCGGGCAGGCCCCGGCGAGCAAGCGGCCCGCGGCGCAATGACAGGCTGGGACCGTGAACTACGGTTTCCAGCTCAATCCCCGTTTACGCACGTCAGGGGCTTGCAGACAGGCTCTGAGCTGGGCGGATGTGCTGATGGCCACCTCGTGAGAATGACCAGGAAATCAGCTGTCGTCGCGGCCTTGCTGCTGGTCCTGGCAGCAGGGTGCGGTGGCGAGGTTCCCGTCAACAGCCCGTCATCACCGCTAGGCAGCGGAGGTGACCCGCTCAGGGAGTGCGTCCCGGACCCGTCGGCCACCACCATGACCGACGGGATTACCGCGCTGATTAACAGCAGCAAGGGCCGGGTAACTGTCGAGCAGGTCAGCTTCTACGGCGACCACCACCTCCAGCTCATCCATGCCGTGATCATCCCGATCCGCTACGACTCGATCGGCTACTCGGCGGGCTGGCCGCCGGCTCAGTTCCGCAATCTGCCCGGCGTGCAATGGGACAAGCGGGTTCCAGCGGCCGGGGCCAGGCTGCCGCCCGGCCTGAGACTGCGCAATCGCCGGAACCTGGTCATCGCGATGCGGCCCACCGCCCGCAAGGGCATCTCCGCCGGGGTCCAGGTGCTCTACCGGGAGGACGGCCGCCAGTACGAACTGCGGACCCACACCAAGACCGTGGTCGTCGTCGCCAGGACAGCGTTCGGATGCTAGCCAGACGATCTGTCGCGACCGTGGGGCTCGCGGGGTCGGCCAGGCGGCCCGGGGCCGACCCGGGGAAAGCCGGCCAGAATGGCGCTGACCTGCGCTGTTGGCAGAGTTGCTCGGGTTGCTGCCGGGCTGCGTTCCCGCAGCTCATAGTGTATGTACCGTGAAACTGCGGATCTTTACTGAGCCTCAGCAAGGGGCCGATTACCGGACGCTGCTGCGCGTGGCCCGGGCCACCGAGGAGCTGGGCTTCGACGCGTTCTTCCGGTCTGACCACTTCCTGCACATGGACGACGGGAGCGGGCCGGCCGACGGGCTGCCCGGCCCGACCGACGCCTGGATCACGCTGGCCGGGCTGGCCGTGCAGACCAGCCGGATCCGGCTGGGCACGCTGGTGACGGCGGCCACGTTCCGGCGGCCGGGGCCGCTGGCCATCGCGGTGGCCCAGGTGGACCAGATGAGCGGCGGGCGGATCGAGTTCGGGCTGGGCGCGGGGTGGTTCGAGGCGGAGCACGAGGCCTACGCGATCCCGTTCCCGAGCCTGGGCGAGCGGTTCGACCGGTACGCGGAGCAGCTGGCCGTGATCACCGGCCTGTGGACCGTGCCCGAGGGCGAGACGTTCAGCTACAGCGGCCGCTACTACACCGTGACCGGCTCGCCGGGGCTGCCCAAGCCGGCCCAGCGGCCCCGGCCGCCGGTGCTGATCGGCGGCGGCGGGAAGCGGCGCACCCCGGAGCTGGCCGCCCGGTACGCCGACGAGTTCAACATGCCGTTCGCCAGCGTGGACGACACCTCGGCCGCCTTCGGCCGGGTCCGGGCGGCCTGCGCGGCGGCCGGGCGGGCGGAGTCGTCGATGACCTTCTCGGTGGCCCAGACGGTGTGCTGCGGCCGCACCGATGCCGAGCTGCGGCGCCGGGCCGAGGCCACCGGCCGGGACGTGGACGACCTGCGGGCGAACGCGCTGGCGGGCTCGCCGGCCGAGATCGGCGACCGGATCGCCGAGTTCGCCAAGGTCGGCGCGGACCGGGTCTACCTCCAGGTGCTCGACCTGCACGATCTGGATCACCTGGAGCTGCTGGCCAGCCTGATCGAGCCATCGGCGGGCCCATAGCGAACGCGGAGGTAACGTTCAGCCAGTCCCGCACCGGCGCTGGCACTGTCGTGCGTCATGGTCAGAGTCCGGCCTCGCCGCCTGGTGCTGTGGCTGATCAGCGGCGCCGCCGCGGTCGCCGTGCTGGCGTTCGGCGGCGCGTTCGTCTACATCCACTTCATCTCCGGCCCGGCCCCGGCGCCGCTGGGCCTCAAGCCGGGCGGCACCAGCGCCCCGGCCAGCACAGCCAGCCCGGCCAGCCCGGCCAGCGCCCCGGCCTCGGCGGCCGCGCACACGACGGCGCTGTCGGGCACCTGGCGGGTGGCCTCCGGCTCGGTGGTCGGCTACCGGGTCAAGGAAGTGCTGATGGGCCAGAACAACATCGCGGTGGGCCGCACGCACAGCATCAGCGGCACGCTCACGATCTCGGGGACCAGGGTCACCGCCGGGCAGTTCACGGTGCAGATGGCCACGGTCAAGAGCGACGAGAGCGAGCGCGACGTCCAGTTCAACGGCCGGATCATGGAGACCTCGACCTATCCGACCGGCACGCTCAGGCTGACCCGCGCCATCACGCTGGCGCCGGTGCCGGCGGCCGGGGTGGTGAAGGCCTACCGCGCGACGGCCGACCTGACGCTGCACGGCCACACCCGGCCGGTCAGCTTCGCGCTCAGCGCCGAGCGGGCCGGCACCGGGCTGGAGGTGTCGGGCGCCATCCCGGTCGTGTTCGCCGGCTACGACATCGGCAACCCGAGCTTCGGCAGCTTCGTGACCACGGGCCGGAGCGGCACGCTGGAGTTCCTGGTCCGGTTCCGCCGGTCCTGACCTCTACGGTGGGCCCATGGCGATCATGACAACCGGGGAATGGCACGAGTTCGTGATGACCGGGACCAGGACCGGCAAGCTGGCGGTGAACCGCGCCGACGGGCAGCCGCACGTGACGCCGGTCTGGTTCGTGCTCGACGGCGACGACATCCTGATGACCACCGAGTCGGCCAGCGTGAAGGGCCGTAACCTGCGCCGCGACCCGCGGGTCTGCCTGTGCGTGGACGACCAGGAGCCGCCGTACAGCTTCGTCGTCATCGTGGGCGAGGCCACGCTGACCGAGGACCTGGACGAGCTCCGGCACTGGGCCGCGGTCATCGGCGGTCGCTACATGGGCGCCGACCGGGCGGCCGAGTACGGGGCCCGCAACGGGGTGCCCGGCGAGCTGCTGGTCCGCATCCGGCCGGCCAAGGTGATCGCCCAGCGGGATACCGCCGCGTAGCCGGGCCGCGTCACCCCGGGCCGCGTCACCCCGGGCCGCGCGTCACCCCGGGCCGCGTCACCCGGGCCGCGCGTCACCCGGGCCGCGTCACCCGGGCCGCGCGTCACCCCGGGCCGCGTCACCCGGGCCGCGCGTCACCC
>JBOHCO010001393.1:0-2691 GCA_050698895.1 Streptosporangiaceae bacterium | reverse complement strand
CCCGCATGAGCACCGTGTCCGCCCGGCACGCAGCAGCCACGATTGGTAATTAGTTGACTACTATATGTGAGAGCGGTCCACGGGCCGAGCCAGGGAATCCGGCGGAGCATCACGAATAGGCTGGGATCATGTCCGAGTCGTTCCCCTCCGCGGTCCCGCGCCGGCGGTGGCCGGGCGCCAGGTTCGGCGTCCGCGTCGTGCGCCGCACGATCGTTGAGTCGCTGTACCTGCTCACCGCGCCGGTGACCGCGGCGGTCGGCCTGCTACTGGTGATCGGTGGCCTGTGCGCTGGAGCGGTCGGCTGGCTGGTGCCGGGCGGGTCGAGGCTCGTGGCCGGCGCTCTGGCACTGCCGCGGTGGTCCGCCGACATGGAACGGTGGCGTATCGCCGAGGTGCGCTCCCTGGCCGGCGACGCACAGGACCCGGGCCAGCGGCCGAGGCCGAAGAAGACCGCTCCCGCGTCCGACCCCGGGCTGTGGCTCGATGTGGCGCACGCAGTGGCGGACGGCCCGGCGCTGGTCGACGCGGTGCTCCGGCACCGCCCGGACGTGTCGGTGGTCGACGTCCGGATGCCGCCGACCTACACCGACGAGGGCCTGCGCGCGGCGATGACCGCCCGCGCGCGGCTGCCCGGCGCCCCGATGCTGGTGCTGAGCCAGTACGTGGAGGCGTCCTACGCCGGCGACCTGCTGGCGGACGGCTCGGGGGCGGTCGGCTACCTGCTCAAGGACCGGGTGGCCAGGGTGGAGGAGTTCCTGGACGCCCTGCACCGGGTCGCCCGCGGCGCGGCGGTGCTCGACCCCCAGGTCGTGGCCCAGTTGCTGGCCGGGCAGCGCCGGGCCAGCCCGCTGGCCGCGCTGACCGCGCGGGAGCGGGAGCTCCTGGCCCTGATGGCCGAGGGCCATTCCAACACGGCCATCGCCCAGCGGCTGGTGCTGTCGGCCAGCGCGGTGGAAAAGCACATCGGCAACATCTTCGCCAAGCTCGGCCTGCCGCCCGACGACGCCCAGCACCGCCGGGTGCTCGCCGTCCTGGCCTACCTCAGGGCCTGACCGACGCCTGACCGCCGCCTGACCGCGGCCTGATGGCCGCCTGATCGAGGCGGACGGCGGCGGTCGGCCCCGCCGGCGGGGTAGGGCCTGCCCCACCCCCGGTGTCCGGCGCACTCCGGTGACCCCGCGCGGCCGTCGCGGAACAGTGGTCGGCATGACAAACGCCAGCACGCGCTGGTCGCGTGCCCGCAGAGCCAGCCACTGGAGGTTCCGTTGATTGAGGCACGAGGCCTCGTCAAGCACTACCGGTCCACGCTCGCGGTGGACCACCTGAGCTTCGATGTCCGCCCCGGCACGGTAACCGGGTTCCTGGGCCCGAACGGCGCGGGCAAGTCGACCACGATGCGCATGATCATGGGCCTGGACCGGCCGGACGGAGGACAGGTCAGGATCGCCGGGCAGCGCTACGGCGACCTGCGCTGGCCGCTGCGCGAGGTAGGCGGGCTGCTCGAAGCCAGGGCCTTCCACCCCGGCCGGACCGCCCGCGCGCACCTGACCGCGCTCGCCGCCAGCAACGCGATCGGCCCGCGGCGGGTCGAGGAGGTGCTCGCCATCACCGGCATCGACAAGGCCGCCGGCCGCCGGGCCGGGAAGTTCTCGCTCGGCATGTCCCACCGGCTGGGCATCGCCGCCGCCCTGCTCGGCGACCCGGCGGTCCTGCTGCTCGACGAGCCGGTGAACGGCCTGGACCCCGAGGGCATCCGCTGGATCCGCACCCTGCTGCAGCGCCTCGCCGCCCAGGGCCGGACGGTGCTGGTCTCCAGCCACCTGATCAGCGAGATGGCCCACACCGCGGACGCGCTCATCGTGATCGGCCAGGGACGGCTGCTGGCGCAGACCACGGTGGCCCGGCTGTCCGCCCGCGCCAGCTCGCTGGAAGAGGCGTTCTTCCGGCTGACCGATGGCGTCACCGACTATTCAGGGAGGCTGTGATGGCCACGACGGCAGTCCGCCACCGCGCCGGCCGGCGTGCCCGCGGTGGCTACGGCTTCCGCACCGTCGCCCGGATGGAGGGGCGCAAGCTCCGCACGATCCGCTCCACCTGGTACATCCTGGCCGCCTTCGCGGTCGGCATGACTGGCCTGTCCGTTCTCGCGCTGAGCCACGAGGGCTACGCGCAGATGTCGGCCGCCGGCCGTGCGTCCTTCGACCCGGTCCACGACAGCACCTTCACCGGGCTGCTGCTGGGGCAGTTGCTGGCCGGCGTTCTCGGCGTGCTCACGGTTACGCCGGAGTTCTCCTCCGGGATGATCCGCGCCACGTTCGCCGCCGCGCCCAGGCGCCAGCTCGTGCTGGCCGCGAAGGCGGCGGTGCTCGGGGCCGTCACGCTGGCGGCGGGGGAGATCTTCGCCTTCGCGGCGTTCCTCACCGGCGAGGCGGCGCTGCAGGCCCCGGCCCCGCACGCCGCGCTCGGCCAGCCCGGCGTGCTGCGCGCGGTGCTGCTGGCCGGCGCCTACCCGGCGCTGATCGCGCTGATCGGCCTGGGCATCGGCGCGCTCGTGCGGCACACGGCCGGCGCCATCTGCGCCCTGGTCGGTGTGCTGTTCGTCCTGCCGCTGGTGTTCATCAGCCCGTCCATGCAGACCACGGCGCAGAACTTCCTGCCGCACCCGATGGCGGCGACCTCGCTGACCGCGGT
>JBOHCO010001392.1:0-10670 GCA_050698895.1 Streptosporangiaceae bacterium | reverse complement strand
CAGCCAGTGGGAGACGCGTGACGAGGCCGTTCGCCACCGGCTCCAGGCATGCTCAGCCAGTCGCAGGACGGCCATAGGCACTCCGCAGAAACAGGTTCAGAGCAGCAACCAAGCACTTTCCGGGTCGCACATATCTAAAGCCGCATCGTGACAACAATATCTCCGGCATGTCAAGCGGGGACCGCGGCTTTGAGGAAGTCTGAGCGAGCCGACCGCAGACAAGACTGATACTAAATCAGGACCTGTCCGCCTGGCGCCGACAATCTGTGACATCTTTATATAAAGGACACCGTGTCGGCCCGTTCTGACCGACCGAAATTAAGGAGGAACCATGCGCAGCGAGTGGACCTAAGGCCCGCCATCCGACACCGGCAGCCCCGACGCAGAAGGAGGAACCGTGCGCAGCGAGTGGACCTAAGCCCGATCCGACACCACCAGGCCCGACCCAGAAGGAGGCGTCATGCGTAGCGAGTGGACCTAAGTGCCCGATGTCACACCACCAGCACCTGACACAGAAGGAGGAGCGATGCGCAGCGAGTGGACCTAAAAGCCCGATCTGACACCACCCGTACCGATCCGGAGGAGGAGCCCGTGCGCAGCGAGTGGACCTAAACCGCGAACCCGCACCACCAGCACCAACCCAGAAGGAGGAGCGATGCGCAGCGAGTGGACCTAAGCCCCCCGAACCCGCACCACCAGCACCGACCCCAGAAGGAGGAGCCCGTGCGCAGCGAGTGGACCTAAAACCGCGAACCCAGACCAGCAGCAACGACCTGCAAGGAGGAACCATGCGCAGCGAGTGGACCTAAGCACCATGAACCGCCACATCACACCGGGGACTAGGGGCTGGCGGACCGCGCTCCGGCGCGGATTACTGGGTCGGCGACGCCGATTTCCTGCGGTAGGTCAGCGCCAGGGCGGCGGCTGCGGTCGCACCAATGCCGCCGCTGATGGCGATGACCGTGCCCGGCGCGAGCGCTCGCTCCGCCAGGGCGCCGGCCGCCACGATCCACAGGCCCTGGAACGCCTGCATGCCGCCGTTGGCCAGGCCGAACGCCTGACCTCGCCGCTCCGGCGGCACGGCGGCGACGAACGCCGAGTTCGCCTCCAGCTGGTAGGACGCGCACGCCCCCGATACGGCCAGGATGGCCAGGCAGCCAGCCAGGCCAGGGTCGAGCGCGAACGGCACCAGCACGGCGCAGGCTCCGATGGCCAGCGGCCCCAGCCAGGCCCGCCGGCGGGCGGGCGGTACGAAGCGGCTGAACGCGATGGCACCGATCATGGTGCCGAAGGGGACAGCCGCGAAGACCAGCCCGGTGACCACGGCCGAGGGCAGGCCCGAGTGCAGGCCGGCCGCAATGGGCGCGGCCAGGCCCATAGGCACGACGTAGAAGGTGACCAGCCAGCCGAACAGCACTAAAGTGCGCAGCACCGGCCGACCGAAGACCAGGTGCACGCCAGCCACCATCTGGCCTAGCCGGGAGGCCGTGGCGGCGTGGCGAGGGTCGGAGGCGGCCGGGCGCGCTCGCACCCCGGCCCGGACCAGGATCGCGGAGCCCGCGAAGGTGACGGCATCGATGAGCAGCGCGCCGCTGGCGTGCAGCACGGTGACGACGACGCCACCGAGCGCGAAGCCTGCCACCATGCCGATCTGGAGGGCCGTCTGCGAGACGGCGACGCCGAGCACGTACAGGTCCCCGGCCAGGATGTCGGGCAGCATGGCGGAGCGCGCGGCCTTGAACGGGGAGTCCAGCAGGGTGACGGCGAACAGCAGCACCACCATCAGCGGCAGCACCGCCGTCGCGGTGGCCCGCAGGCTGAGCAGGGCCATCCCGCCGACCAGCAGCATCCGCGCGATGTCGCAGGTCACCATGACGGTGCGCCGGGGCAGCCGGTCGGCCAGCCCGGACAGGGCTAGCCCGCCCAGGAGCCAGGGCACGAGGGTGACGGCGTAGGTCACCGCGGCCCAGAAGGCCGACCTGGTCTGGTCGTAGACCAGCACAGTCATGGCCACCCGGGCCAGCTGATCGCCGAGCACCGACAGCACCTGCGCCAGCCACAGATAGCGGAACTCGCCGACCGCGAACACGCTACGGAACGTGGCGCGCTCCGGGACTGCGGGGCTAGCGGCGGTGTTCACTCCCGCGCTATCCACCCGTTTCTCCACTAATGCCGCATTCCTAACGAGTCCATCATGCCCAACCTACTAGCTGTACGCAACTAGGTAACAACAGTCAGCAACGCTTGGGCATCAGGCGGGTACCAGGTGGTAGGTGCCCGCCGGTCGTTCACCCGGGTGAATTCTCAGGTTCCCCTGCGGAGTTTCACTCGCTGGCCCCCTGGTACATGGGCAAAGTGGACGTCAGAATCGGCTGAGCGGGTACGGGCGGGTGGCAAAGTCGTCAGCCGAGACTTCACGCGCGTAACGCCTACACCGAGAGGACGGGCCCGGCGGAGCATGAGTCGCAACTCACCATGGCAGACCCGGCAATTCCGGACCCGGCTCGCGCGCCTGGCCAGGGGCACCACGACCGGGGGGGTGGTCGCGCTGACCGCCACGCTCAGCCTGTGGACCCCCGGCGCCGTGAGCCAGTCGGCGCTGGCCGCCCAGTTCCGCAGCCCGGACGCGCGGGCGTTCAACGGCACCAAGGCGGTGGGCGCGCTGTTCGTCGACCAGAAGGGCAAGCTGACGCACTTCTGCACGGCCAGCGTGGTCAGCAGCAAGGCCGGGGACCTGCTGCTGACCGCCGCGCACTGCATGGAGGGCCGCAGCCTGACCCCGGCCGGGTCGGTGGTGTTCGCGCCCGATTACCACAGCGGCAAGTTCCCGCTGGGCACCTTCGAGGTCCGGCAGGCCTTCACCGACGGCGCGTGGCGCAAGGACCGCAGCCCCGATGATGACTTCGCCTTGCTGATCGCGGGCAAGGCGGGCCAGCACCTGCAGAAGAGAACCGGGGCCGAGACCCTCGAGACCGGTACCCGGCTCCCCCAGCAGGTCCAGGTCATCGGCTACCCGGACGCCACCAGCCGGCCGATCACCTGCGCCAACCCGGCGCGCGCCTTCACCCGGCACGGCCTGCACCAGCTGGTGTTCGACTGTCCCGGCTACACCGACGGGACCAGCGGCGGGCCGTTCCTGACGGACGTCAAGGCCGCGACGGGCGACGGCAAGGTGATCGGCGACATCGGCGGTTACCAGCAGGGCGGGGACACGCCGAGCGTCTCCTATTCCGCGCAGTTCCTGGCCGGCATCGCGGCGCTGTACAAGACCGCGACGTCCTCCTGAAGACCGGTCACCGACCGGCCGGCACGATCTTGTCGATCTCGGCCAGCTCATCGTCGTCAGGGACCCAGCCGGAGGCCGCGGCGTTGGCCCGCACCTGCTCGGGCGAGGTGGCGCCGGCGATGACCGAGGTGCAGCCGGGCAGCGCGGCCAGCGTGCCGACGGCCACCTCGAGCAGCGACCGGCCGTGCTGCTCGGCCCACTGGGCCAGCGCCTCGACCTTGTCCAGCTTGCTCTCGGTGACGTAGTCGTCCCGGCCGTGCAGCCGGGTGCCCTCGGCCGGCCCGCGGCCGCGCCGGACCTTGCCGGTGAGCAGCCCGTTGGCCAGCGGGAAGTAGGGCAGCACCCCGAGCTGGAAGTGCTCGCAGGCGGGCACGACCTCCTCCTCGGCGGCGCGCTCCAGCAGCGACCAGTGGTTCTGGGCCGAGACGAACGGCGCGGTGCCCAGCTCGCGGGCCACCCCGGCGGCCGCGGCGATCTGCCAGCCCGCGAAGTTGGAGTGCCCGATGTAGCGCACCTTGCCCTCGGCCACGAGCTCGCCGAGCGCGGCCAGCGTCTCCTCGACGGGGGTCCGCGGGTCCGGCGTGTGCAGCTGGTACAGGTCGATGTGGTCGGTGCGCAGCCGGCGCAGCGACTCCTCCACGGCGCGGCGGATGTAGGCCCGGCCGCCCTTGGCGCCCGCCGCAGGCCCGTAGCCCATGTCCGCGCCCTGGTGGCCGAACTTGGTCGCCAGCACGACCTGATCGCGGCGGCCCGCGAGCACCTCGCCGAGCATCTCCTCGGACCGGCCGGCGCCGCCGTAGGTGTCGGCGGTGTCGAGCAGGGTCACGCCGGCGTCGATGGCCGCGTCCACCACCGCCCGGGTCGCGGCGACGTCCAGCCGGCGGCCGAAGTTGTTGCAGCCGAGGCCCGCGACCGAAACGATCAGTCCCGAGCTGCCTAGCGGCCGGTAGCGCATATCCGTTCCCTCCGAGGGGTAGCGTGAAATCTCACCTGCGATATCATGAGGTAAGCGACGTTTGATAACAAGTTCACTGCGCAATTGCGCAGGTGCTTCCGCCCAAAAAGGCGCGGTCACGCCAGGGAGCGATGCGAAAGTCGGCCACTGTGCCAGGATGGTGGCCCTGGGGGGCCTGGACTCGGCGAGACGGAGTAGGACTCATGACGGAAGAGCCATCTGGCCCGACGGTACTGCGCATTCTTCTCGGCACCCAGCTCCGTCGCCTCCGCGAGGCTCGGGGCATCACCGCCCAGCAGGCTGCGCAGGCGATCCGCGCCTCGGAATCCAAGATCAGCCGGATCGAGTTAGGGCGTAACGCCTTCCGCGAGGTCGACATCGCCGACTTGCTGTCCCTGTACGGGGTCAAGGACGTGGCCGAGCGCGAGCAGATGCTGGCCCTGGCCAGCCAGGCCAATCAGCCCGGCTGGTGGCACAGCTACCAGGACGTGCTGCCGACCTGGTTCCAGGCCTACATCGGCCTGGAGGAGTCGGCCGAGTGCATCCGCAGCTACGACTCCCAGTTCGTGCCCGGCCTGCTCCAGACTGAGGCGTACGCGTCCGCCGTCATCGAGCTGGGCGAGTTCTCCCTGGAGGAGACCGAGCGGCTGGTGGTGCTGCGCAAGGAGCGGCAGAAGCGGTTCACCTCGGGCGGGCTGCGGCTGTGGACCCTGATCGACGAGATGGCGCTGCGCCGGCCGGTGGGCGGCCCGGACTTGATGCGCGGCCAGCTTCAGTACCTGCTGGAGGTCAGCGACCGCCCCGGCCTGACGCTTCAGTACACGCCGTACCCAGCCGGCGGCTCCTACCTGGTACCGGGCAGCTTCAGCATCATGCGCTTCGCCGCGGAGGACCTGCCGGACGTGGTCTACGTGGAGCAGCTCACCAGTGCGATGTACCTGGACAAGCCGACCGACGTGGACCGCTACACCGTCGCCATGGACAAGGTGAGCGCGACGAGCGCGACCCCGGAGCGGACGAGGGAGTTCATCCGCGAGTTGCTCGAGGATATGGAGGGATCATCCCCATGAGCGACGTCTACACCGGCCTGAATGCCTCGGCGCTGGCCGGTGTCACCTGGACCAAGAGCACGCGCAGCGGCCCGACCGGCGGCAATTGCGTGGAGGTAGCGTTCCTGCCCGGCGGGGACGTGGCCATGCGCAACTCGCGGCAGCCCGACGGCCCGGCATTGATCTTCACCCCGGCGGAATGGGCGGCGTTCGTCGGCGGCGCCCGCGACGGAGAGTTCGGCTAAGCGGCCGCACGGCGGCCATGAAAAACGGCCCCCCAGGCTCCCTGCGGATCCCGGAGGCCGTTTCCCTATATAACAGGCTGCCCGCGTGGTCGCGGCCCTCAGCTTTCGGGCAGATCGAACTCGCCATTCTTGGCACCAGACAGGAACGCCGCCCACTCGCCGCCGTCGAAGACATGGGCGGGCTTGGAGACGTCCTTGGAGTCGCGCAGGGCCACCAGGCCGCCGGGCAGATGGGCAACCTGTACGCAGGCAGAATTGTTGCACGCCCGGCTGACGATCCAGGCGGCGTCGGACATGTCGGGGTTCATGCTGTTCCTTTCCCTTTAATCAGGATATCTGCATACTAATGGCACGGATGAGCTCGGCGGAGTCAGTCGGCGGCAAAGCGGTCGCGCGGAGCAGGTCGAAGGCTTCCACCCGGGCCCGGACCTCGCGCTCCCGCTCCTCGATGTAGGCCTGGCCGCCGACGCCCTCGGAGTAGACCACGTCGGGGTCGAACCGCTCAGGGAACTCGACAATCGCGAACGGACCGTTCAGCGCGGGATGCAGTCCGCTGGAGAACTCCAGCACCTGCAGGGTGATGTTGGGCAGCTGAGCCGCCTCGACCAGGTGAACCAGCTGCCGGTACATCAGGTCGGGCGGCCCCATGGTCCGGCGGATCACGGACTCGTCCAGGATGATCCACAGCGCCAGGGGATCCGCGCGCAGCACCACCTCCTGGCGCTGGATCCGCAGCGCCACCAGGCGGTCGATCTCCTCCGCGGTCTGCCGCCGGCGCACGGTGGTCATGACCGCTCGCGCGTACTCCTCGGTCTGGAGCAGGCCGTGCACCACCTGGGCCTCGTAGACGCGCAGCGAGGCCGCCTCGGCCTCCAGCCCGACGTAGATCCCGAAGCCGGTGGGCAGCACGTCCTCCCAGACGGCCCACCAGCCCTTGCGATGCCCCTCCCTGGCCATCTCGACCAGGATCTGGCGCTGCCTGGGGTCATCGACGCCGTAGTAGTCGAGCATCGAGGTGAGGTAGGCGCTGCGGGTCGGGGCCTTGCCCGTCTCGATCCGGGACAGCGTGGAGGGCGCCAGGCCGAGCCGGTCGGCGACCTCCTCCAGCTTGATCGACTGCGCCTCGCGCAATCGCCTTAACTCGCTGCCGAGCCTTCTGCGGCGGACCGTCGGGCCGATTGTCACGGGCACTCGCCCCCTTTAGGGGAAGGCAAGTGCATGGCTCCCGTCGATTTACCCCAGAACGGGCGATGCACTTGCTTGGCTTCGGGATCACCATACCTGAAAAACGGAGGTGTGATGAGATCTCATCTGAGATTTCGTTAGCTCGATTTCTGTCACGCACTTGCGTGCCATGCACAGTCAGACCATTATGAGTGACAGGACGTCACGCCGTGCAACCCCGCCCCTGAGCACGGATGTGATGCTATCCACCGGTTTTGTGGGGTAACGCCATTTTACGGTGCCGCCTGGGAAGGAGCGACCGAGATGGCAGTAATGGTCACGCGCGCCAGCGACGCGGCCGAGGATCTCGCGACGATGGCAGGGGCGGCCGTGCTCGGCAGCCTGGCCATCCCCGGACGCCCCGAGCACGTGCGCGAAGCGCGGACATTCACGGGCAAGGTCCTGGCCGGCTTAGGCCCAGTCGCCGAGACGGCGGTGCTGCTGACCTCGGAACTCGTCACCAACGCGGTCCGGCACAGCCGGTCGCGCTCGGCCGGCGGCATGGTGACGCTGGTCATCCTGCAGGACGCGGCCGGCGTGCGGATCGAGGTCACCGACGACGGCTCGGACACGGGCGCGCCGGTGGTGAAGGCCGACACGTTCGCGTCCGACGGGCACGGGCTGCTGCTGGTGCAGTCCCTGGCCGAGCAGTGGGGGTACCTGCGCTCGGGCGCCGCCGGCACGACCGTCTGGTTCCAGCTCGCCTGCCCCGGCGAGTCCCGTAGCTCCCGGCGCGGCTAGCCGGCCCGCGGGCGCCCGCCGCACCGCCGGCGCCCGCGGCGAGCCACCCCAGTGGCTAGCCGCGCCGGGATCCCCGTGCCTGGCGGCTCCCGGACGACCGCTTCTCGCGCAATCGCATGGTGAGGTGCAGCGGGGTGCCCTCGAAGCCGAACTCCTCGCGCAGCCGGCGCTCGATGAACCGCCGGTAGCCCGCCTGCAGGAAGCCCGTCGTGAACAGCACAAAGTGCGGCGGCCTGATCCCGGCCTGGGTGGCGAACATGACCTTGGGCTGGCGGCCGCCGCGCACCGGCGGGGGCGTCGCCGCGATCAGCGCGGACAGCCAGGCGTTCAGCCGCCCGGTCTGCACCCGCGTCTCCCAGCTGGCCAGCGCGGTCTCCAGCGCGGGCACGAGCCGGTCCACGTGCCAGCCGGTCTTGGCCGAGATGTTGACCCGCGGCGCCCACCGGGCGGTGTGGAGCTGCCGGTCGATCTCCCGGTCCAGGAAGTGCCGGCGGTCCTCGTCGACCGTGTCCCACTTGTTGTAGGCGATGACCAGGGCCCGCCCGGCCTCGATGACCATGGACACGATCCGCAGGTCCTGCTCGGCCAGGGGCTCGCTGGCGTCGATCAGCACCACGGCGACCTCGGCGCGCTCCAGGGCCGACTCGGTGCGCAGCGCGGCGAAGTAGTCGGCGCCCTGGGCCTCGCGCATCCGGCGCCTGATCCCGGCCGTGTCCACGAACCGCCAGGTCTTGCCGCCGAGCTCGATGAACTCGTCTACCGGGTCGCGGGTAGTGCCCGCGACCGGGTCAACCAGCACCCGCTCGTGCCCGGCCAGCTTGTTGAGCAGGCTGGACTTGCCCACGTTGGGACGGCCGATCAGCGCTACCCGGCGCGGGCCGCCCTCCTGGTCGAACTTCTCGCCCGGCGCCTCGGGCAGCGCGTCGAGCATCTTGTCCAGCAGGTCGCCGCTGCCCCGGCCGTGCAGCGCGCTGACCGAGTACGGCTCGCCCAGCCCGAGCGACCACAGCGAGCTGGCGTTGGACTCGCCCGGCGCGTCGTCGATCTTGTTCGCGGCGAGCACGACCGGCTTGCGGGACCGGCGCAGCACCGCGGCTACGGCGTCGTCGGCGTCGGTCACCCCGACGACGGCGTCCACCACGAACAGCACCGCGTCGGCCGCCTCCACGGCCACCCTGGCCTGCGCGGCGACCCGGGCGGCCATGGACCCGCTGCCCTCGGCCTCCGGCTCCCAGCCCCCGGTGTCGACCAGGGTGAAGGCCCGCCCGCGCCAGGTGGCGTCGTAGCTGACCCGGTCCCTGGTCACGCCGGGGGTGTCCTCGACTACCGCCTGGCGGCTGCCCAGGATCCGGTTCACCATCGTGGACTTGCCGACGTTGGGGCGGCCGACCACGGCCAGCACGGGAACCGGCTGGCCGGAATGATCCAGGCCCGACTGATCCAGGCCCGACTGATCCAGGCCGGACTCGTCCGGCTGGCCGGGCTCAGCCACGGCGCACCGCCCGGTGGCTGCGGGCCAGCCCGACGATCTCGGCGATGACCTGGTCCAGGTCCAGGGCGGTGGTGTCGATCTCGACCGCGTCGGCGGCCCTGGCCATCTGCGGCGCGTCACGGCGGTCCCGGCGGGCCTGCTCGCGCTGGGTCAGCTCGGCGGTGACCTGCGGGTCCCCGGCCAGGTCGGCGCTGCGCCGCCGGGCCCGGATCGCCTCGCTGGCGGTCAGGAACACCTTGACCTCGGCATCCGGGGCGACCACGCTGCCGATGTCCCGGCCCTCGGCCACGATGCCGGTGCCCGCCTCCAGCGCGGCGGCGATGATCTGCCGCTGCTGGGCGATCAGGTACTCGCGGACCTCCGGGAGCGCGGCGACCGTGCTGACCGCGTTGGACACCTCACGGGTGCGGATCGGGCCGGCCACGTCCTGGCCGTCCACGGCGATCCCCGGCGCCGCCGGGTCGGTGCCGACCTCCAGCTCGGGCCGGCGGAAGCTGGCCAGCACGGCCAGGGCGTCGGCGGTGTCGACCTGCCGGTCCAGCAGCCACCAGGTCAGGGCGCGGTACATGGACCCGGTGTCCAGGTAGCGCAGGCCGAGCGCGCGGGCCACGCCCCTGGCCGCGGAGGACTTGCCGGAGCCGGCCGGGCCGTCGACGGCGATCACCGGGCCGGGGGCCCAGTCCGCCGGGCCGCGGCTCGCGCCTGCTGAGGCCTGCTGAGTGCTTGACGCCGCACTGGGGGCCGAATATGTCACGATGGCGATGTTACCGGCGCACGGGCCACCCGCCGGCCGCCAGCGCGCTGGTGAGCCGCGCCACGGCCTCGGGGGCGACGGTCAGCTCGGCCACGCCGGCCGGCAGGCCCGGCGAGTGCTCGATGCCCACGTCCTCGATGTTGATCCCGGCCTGGCCGGCCGCCTCGAACAGCCGGGCCAGCTCGCCCGGCCGGTCCGGGATGACGACCTGCACGATGGCGTAGTCGGGGGCCGGGCCGCCGCGCTTGCCGGGTATCTCGGCCACCCCGGCCCGGCCGCGGTCCAGCAGGTCGGCCAGGTGCTTGACCGCGCCCTCGTCACCGTCGCCGATGGACTCCAGCGCGGCCGCGGCGGCCAGCAGCTCCTGGCCGACCTGGGACAGCACGGCCGCGGCCGGGCGGGCGTTGGCGGCCAGGATCTGCATCCACAGGCCCGCGTCGCTGCCGGCCACCCGGGTGACGTCGCGCAGGCCCGGCCCGGCCAGTCCCAGCGCGCCGGGCGGCGCCTGCTCCAGCCGGGCGGCCATGGCCACGGCGACCAGGTGCGGGGCGTGCGAGACCAGCGCCACCCAGCGGTCGTGCTCGGCGGCGCTGAGCGAGATGACCTGGGCGCCGCAGGCGGCGGCCAGGTCGGTGGCGGCGGCGGCGGCCGCCGGGTCGGTCCGCTCGTCGGGGCACAGCACCCACGGGCGGCCCAGGAACAGGTCGGCCCTGGCCGCCGCCGGGCCGGACCGCTCGCGCCCGGACAGCGGGTGGCCGGGCACGTAGGAGGCCAGGTCACAGCCCAGCTCGCGGGCCTGGCGCAGCGGCAGCTCCTTCACGCTGGCCACGTCGGTGTAGCAGCGGGCCAGGCCGCGGGCCTGGGCCGCGGCCAGCTCCGGGGCCACGGCGGCCGGGGGGACGGCCAGCACGGCCACGGCGGCCG
>JBOHCO010001391.1:0-1590 GCA_050698895.1 Streptosporangiaceae bacterium | reverse complement strand
GTGCAGTGCCGGGCTGTGCAGTGCCGGGCTGTGCAGTGCCGGGCTGTGCAGTCTCGGGCTGTGCAGTGCCGGGCTGTGCAGCGCCGGGCTGCGTTGTGCCGGGTCTTGCCGGGTCGGGCTTTGCCGGGTCGGGCTTCGCTGCCTCGGGACGGGCGGCGCCGAGCTGGCCTGGGCGCGACGGGACATCGCCGGGTGCTTGGCCAGCCGGTGACTGGCGGGCGGGCACCTCGGCGGCGGCCTGACGGACCGGGGCCTCGGAGACCGGGGCCTCGGAGACCGGGGCCTCGCGGACGGGTGCCTCACGGACCGGCGCCTTCGCGGCGGCCGCCTCCGGATCTGATGCCTGGCGGGCCGACGAGTCACGTACCGGTGCCGCGGCGGCTGGCGTCGGACGGACTGGAGTCTCGGCCACCGGCACCTCGGGGGCCCTCGGCTTCGGGCCTGATGCTTCGGCCGCGGGCACCTCATGCACTGGCGCCTCAGCGGTCGGCGTGTGACGGACCGGGGTCTCGCCGACCGGCCGCTGCGAGACTGGCGCCTCGGGCACGGCGGTCGCGGCGGTCGCGGTGACTGTCGCGTCGCGGACCGGTGCCTGGGGCGCTGCCGCGGAGAGTCTCGCCTCCTGGCCCGCTGTCTCACGAACCGGGGCCTTGGGCACTGCCGCCTCCTGGCCCGATGCCGCGGGGGCGGGTGCCGCGGGGGCGGGTGCCGCGCGCACCGGCACCTCGGGAGTCGCCACCACCTGGCCCGGCGCCTCGCGGGCCGGCACCTCGCGGGCCGGCACCTCTAGCAGCGGCGTCTCAGCGGCTGCCGCCAGGAGAACCGGGGTCTCGCTGAGCGGCACCTCCAAGATGGCGGCCTCGTGAACCGGTTCCTCGTGCACCGCCGCCTCGGCAACAACCGTCTCCAGGTCCGGCGCCTCATGCGGCGCCGGCTCGTGCGCCGCCGGCGCTCCGACCGGTGACTCGTGTACGGCCGCCTCGGAGATCGCCGCCTCCAGGCCCGAAGCGTCGCGCGCCGGCACATCATGGGCCGGGGCCTCAGCGACTGCCGCCTCGCGGATGGCTGCTTCCAGGCTCGATCGACCTACCGGAGTGCCACCCGGCCAGTTAGCGGGCGGCCTGGAACCAGCTCGCTTGCTCATGACTAAACCCCCCAGGGCCGTCAGCGGGGATGACGGCACGACCCCAGTCCAGCTAGCTCACCACACCAAGCAATCATTGTTCAGCAGAAACGGTCGATTGCCACCAAAAACTTAGTTATCGGAGAACAACACCGCATTATGCACGTTGACATATGCATATTGCGCTACAGGGTTACCGTCCTACGCCGAACTGGTGCGGCGTGAGTTACCGCGACGGCCGCACGTCCCGGTAGACGGCCCTGGCCGCGGTCACGGCGTCGGCGGCCGTCGGCAGCGCCGCCGCCCTGGCTCGCCCCGCCTCGGATAGCCGGGCCGCCAGCTGGGGATCGTCGAGAACGGCCACGATCGCCGTGGCCAGCGCTCCGGCGTCCTCGGGCGGCACCAGGATCGCGGCGTCCGGTCCGGTCAGGTCGGCTGTCCCGCCCGTGCGCGAGGCCACGACCGGC
>JBOHCO010001390.1:0-1938 GCA_050698895.1 Streptosporangiaceae bacterium | reverse complement strand
CGCGCTCCCAGGCCGCGTAGTCGGCGAACTGCACCGGCAGCTCGTCCAGGCCGGACGGCTCGCCGGTCACCTCGGCCGCGTAGAGCGCGGCCAGGTCCCGCAGCAGCAGCCGGGCTGACCAGCCGTCGATGATCGCGTGGTGGGCGACCACGAGGAGCACGTGCTCGGCTCTGTTTGCAACAGGCGGCGCGGCCAGCCGGATTAGCCAGGTCCGCAGCAGGGGCCCCGCGGCCAGCGCGAACGGGCGCACGGACTCGACGTCAATCAGGTCGCGCAGCAGTTTCGGCTGCACCTGCGCCGCGTGGCCGGACCGGTCCACCAGGTCGGGCGACACCGGCGCGGGGGGGTCGATGACCTGGACCGGCCGGCCGCCGGGCCCGGCGGCCAGGCGAGTGCGCAGCGCCTCGTGGCGGGCGACGACCCGGGTCAGCGCGCGGCCCAGGGCGGCCGGGTCGAGGGGCCCGGACAGCCGCAGGGCCTGCGGCACGTTGTAGGCGGCCCGGCCGCTGGTGCCCTGGCCGCTCGCGGCCTGGCCCCGGGCCAGCCGGTCGAGGAACCAGAGCTGCTCCTGCCCGCAGGACAGCGGGAGCGCGGCTTCCTTGACCAGCCCGCCGGTGCGGGGCCGGATCTGGTCCGGCCCGCCCTCATCCGGCGCGTCCGCCCGGCCGCGCCGCAGCCGGGTCGCCAGCGCCGCCCGCTGAGCCTGCGTCAGCATCCGTGCTCCCCGCTGGCGGCCGCGGTCAGGTCGTCGAGGCTTTCGTCGTCCAGCTCGGCGTCGTCCAGGCCGTGCTTGTCCCGCAGCAGGCCGGCCAGCTGCTGCGGCGCGGGGGTCACGAAGATCGCGCTCACGTCCAGGTCCACGGCCAGCGAGCTGCGCAGCTCGGCGACGAGCTGCATGGCCAGCAGCGAGCTGCCGCCGGCGTCGAAGAAGCTGTCGGCCGCGCCGACGTGCTCGTGGCCGAGCAGGGTGGCGTAGAGGTCGACCAGGAAGGCCTCCAGCAGCGTGCGCGGCGGCACCAGGTCGGCCCCGGCCGTGACCGGCTCGGGCGGGGGCAGCGCGGCCTTGTCGATCTTGCCGTTGGTGGTGAGCGGCAGCCGGTCCAGCCGGATCAGGTGGGCCGGGATCATGTAGGCGGGCAGGCTCCGGGCCAGGTGAGCGCGCAGCTCGGCCGGGGCGGGCGGGGGACTGGTCTCGGGGTTGTCCGACGCGGGGCGCAGGTAGGCGGCGAGCTGCTTCTCGCCCGCCGCGTCGGTGCTGACGATGACCACGGCCTGGGCGACGCCGGGGTGCGCGGTCAGGGCGGCCTCGATCTCGCCCAGCTCGACGCGCAGGCCGCGGATCTTGACCTGGTTGTCGACCCGGCCGACGAACCCGATGGTGCCGTCGGCCCGGCGGCGGACCAGGTCGCCGGTCTTGTAGAGCCGGGCGTGCGGGTGGTTGCTGAAGGGGTCGGGGATGAACTTGTCGCGGGTGAGGTCGGGGCGGTTGAGGTAGCCGCGGGCCACGCCGGCGCCGCCGATGTGCAGTTCTCCGGTGACGCCGACGGGCACCGGGTTGAGGTGGGCGTCGAGGACGTAGGCCTGGTAGTTGGGCTTTGGCCGGCCGATGGGGGGCGGGAGCTGGGTGGTGGGCACGAGCTTCATGAAGGTGGATCCGATGGAGCATTCGGTGGGGCCGTAGCCGTTGTAGATCTCCAGGCCGGGGCGCAGCCAGGCCCGCAGCAGGTCGGTGGTCAGCTCCTCGCCGGCGGACAGCAGGGTACGCAGCTCCGGGAACTGCTCGCCGGTCAGCAGCGCGAGCACCGCGGGCGGCAGGCAGGCGAAGGTGACGTGCCGGTCCCGGATCAGCTCGGCCCGGCGGGGCGGGGAGTGCAGCGTCGCCGGGGCGGCCAGGACGATCCGCGCGCCGCCGAGCAGCGGCATGAACATGTCCATGAC
>JBOHCO010001389.1:0-2726 GCA_050698895.1 Streptosporangiaceae bacterium | reverse complement strand
GGCCAGGCGGCCGCGGCGGGCCAGGCGGCCGCGGGCTGGTCGAGGGACCGGGCCGGGACCAGGCCGACGACGGAGTTGGTGACGAACACCTCGCTGGCCGCGAGCAGGCGCGCAGTCGTGATCGGCTCCTCGCGGACGGGACAGCCGTCGAGCGCGGCGATGCGGAGGACGGCCGCCCGGGTGACGCCGGGCAGGATGCGGCCGTCGGCGGGCGGGGTGCGCAGGACGCCGTCGATCACGGCGAAGACGCTGGCCCGGTCGGTCTCCAGGATCTGCCCGTCGCGGTCGGCGATCAGCAGGTGCTCGTCCGGGCCGAGCCCGTCGGCCAGGGTGGCGAGCAGGCGGCGGTCGGCCCACTTGTGCGGGCCGAGGCCGCCGGGGATGGCGGCCAGGCGCAAGGCGACGGACTGCGGAGGCGGCCCGGCCGGCACGACCTCGGCGGCAGCCTGCAGCGGGCCGCCGACGGGGCGGGCAGTGATCCGCAGGCGGCCGGACTTCCCCGGCAGCAGGGCGGCCAGGTCAGTACGCAGGCCGGGCGGGAGGGGCTTGCCGTAAAGCTGTCGGACGCTGGCGGCCAGCCGGGCCAGGTGGGCGTCAAGCTCTGGCGCGCGGCCGTCGGTGACGCGCAGTGAGGTGAGCACGCCGCGCGCGGGCCGGGGCCGCTGGCCGGGCGAGACGGCCCCGGGCGCGGGCGCCGGCGAGGCGGTTCCGGGCGAGGCGGGACCGGCCGGGCCGGGACCGGGTGCGGACTCCTCGCTGAGCGCGGCGTCCAGGGCCTGGATCAGCGGCGTGGCCTTGGCCAGGCACTCGCGGTACTCCTCGGCGGGCCGGGAGGCGGCGACGATCCCGCCGCCGCTGCCCAGCCAGACCCGGCCGGCGGCGAACTCGAAGGTGCGGATCGCGACGTTCAGCTCCAGGCCGGCGACCGGGCTGCGGTAGCCGATCGCGCCGGTGTAGACCTCCCGCGGCGTGGCCTCGAGCTCGTGGATGACCTCCAGGGCGCGGACCTTGGGGGCACCGGTGACCGAGCCGGGCGGGAACGCGGCGGCGATCAGCTGCCCGTCGGTCACCCCGCCGATCTGCCCGCCGGTATCGCCGTCGGATTCCCCCGCGGGCAGCCAGCCGCGGACGTCGGAGACCAGGTGCCAGACGCCGGGGTGGGCCTCCGCGCGCAGCCGGGCGGGCACCCGCACGCTGCCGGGCAGGCAGACCCGGCTGAGGTCGTTGCGCATCAGGTCCACGATCATCATGTTCTCGGCCCGGTCCTTGGCCGAGCGCTCCAGCTCGGCCCGCTGGAGCGCGGCGGCCTCCCGGCCGCCGGGCCGGGGCCGGGTGCCCTTGATCGGCCGGGACCAGACCGCCCGGCCCGCGCGGCGTAGGAACAGCTCGGGCGACAGGCTGGCCACCGCCCCGCCGGGCACCTCCAGGAACGCGGCGTAGGGCGGGTCGAGGCGGGTGGCCGCGCGGCAGAACGCGTCGAGCGGATCGCCGGCGAAGCTGGCCTCCAGGCGCAGGCAGATGTTGGCCTGGAAGATGTCGCCGCGGCGGATGTAGTCGATGGCCCGGGCGACCGCGGCCTGGTGCTCGGCCGGGGACGGGATCAGGCCGAAGGGGCCGCAGGAGTAGTCGCGCGGCCGAGCCCCGGCCCGGCCGGTGAGCTGGCCGAAGCGCCGCTCCAGCGCGGCGGCGCGGCCGGGCGTCCACAGGGCCTCGAACGTCCACCGGCCAGTGGCCCGGTCGCGGCGGAGCACGTGATCGTAGTAGCCGAGCCACCAGGCGGGCAGCCGCCGGGGCTCGCCGGGCGGAGGCGGCACCGGCAGGACCTGCCCGGCCAGGCCGAAGCCGAGGTAGCCGAGCCAGCCTCCGCCGAAGCCGGGGCCGGACAGGTCCGGCAGCGGCTCGTCCAGCACGTCCGTCCACGGCTCGGGGGCGCAGCACGTCCGGACCGGGTCGGACGCCACGATGTCGCTGCCCCCGGCCCAGGCACCGAGCAGCGCCACCGGATGCGGATCGGCCCGGACCCGCCGCAGCACGTCGGCCGGGCTCAGGTCCCAGTCAAGCGCCCGGCGCACCAGCCGGACCGGCTCCGCAGCGCGCATGGCCCTCCTCCCCCACCGCTTGGCGAAGCCTAGACCAGGGCTAAGCCGGAGCTGACCGGCTGCGACCGCCCTAGCGGCGCCCGGCCGGGTTGCGATCGATCCGGTAGCGCTGGCCGGGCGTCATCGGGCGGCCGCAGTACCGCCCGGCCCGCACGTCGAGGACCCAGACCTGGTTGAGGTACGACTCGACCACGTTGCCGGCTGGTCTACGGCCACGGTGACGGCCACCCCGGACCTGGGGGTTCGGCTACCCGGCGGCCGGTCGCGCGGGGCACGCCGCGGATGACGTACATGTGCCCGGCGATCATGGGCTGCCCGTAGAAGGTCCCGGTGCGCGCCGCGACGACCTGCGGCTGGAAGCCGTCCGCGAACAGCACGTTCCCGGCCTGGTCGAGGGCCAGGCCGGAAGGGCTCAGCGCGGCGTGCGCTAGTCCGGATAAGGGTCGGGGGTGGTGGTGTAGCTGCGTCCGGCTGGGGTGGTGAGCTGGAAGTGGCCGGGCCTGGGCTGGGTGAGGGTCCAGCCGGGGAGTTGCTTGATCTTGTGGTGGGTGCGGCAGTAGCCGCCGAGGTTGCATTCGCAGGTCAGGCCGCCCTGGTCGTAGGGGGTGGTGTGGTCGAGGTCGGCGT
>JBOHCO010001388.1:0-4126 GCA_050698895.1 Streptosporangiaceae bacterium | reverse complement strand
TAGCCGCGCAGGCTCTCGCCGGTGGCCGGGTCGAAGAAGTGCAGCGCGGCCAGGTCGACGTGCAGCGCCGCCGTCTGACCCTCGCGGATCGCGGTGCGCGGGTCCAGGCGGGCGACCAGCATCGGGCGGCGCACCGGCGCGCCGTCGTCCTCGGCCCCGGCGGCGTCGCCGTCGGCGACCGGGCCCAGCGGGACGACCGGGGCCGTGCCCCCGGCCTCGGTCGCGCAGTGCACGTGCACCTCGGAGCCCAGCTCCTCGCGCAGCTCCACCGGCAGGCTGACGATCGAGGCCGGGTCCGGCTCGTGGGTCAGCGCGGCGTCGTGCAGGTTCTCCGGGCGGATGCCGAGCACGACGTCCCGGCCCAGGTACTGCTCGAGCCGCGGGTGCTCGGCCAGGACCGTGCGCGGGACGCCCAGCCGGTGCGCGCCGACCACCACCTCGGGACCGCCGTCGGCGGACTCCAGCCGGGCGTCGAGCAGGTTCATGGCCGGCGAGCCGATGAACCCGGCCACGAACAGGTTGGCCGGCCGCGAGTACAGCTCCTGCGGCGCGGCCACCTGCTGGAGCACGCCGTGCTGCATGACCGCGACCCGGCTGCCCAGCGTCATGGCCTCGGTCTGGTCGTGGGTCACGTAGATGGTGGTCACGCCGAGCGAGCGCTGCAGCCGGGCGATCTCGCCCCGCATCTGGACGCGCAGCTTGGCGTCCAGGTTGGACAGCGGCTCGTCCATCAGGAACGCGCGCGGCTGGCGGACGATGGCCCGGCCCATGGCCACCCGCTGGCGCTGCCCGCCGGACAGCTGGCGGGGCTTGCGGCCCAGCAGCGGCTCGAGCTCCAGCGTGCGGGCCGCCTCCAGCACCCGGCGGCTGATCTCCGGCTTGGCCACCTTGCGGTACTTGAGGCTGAACGCCATGTTGTCGTAGACGGTCAGGTGCGGGTACAGGGCGTAGCTCTGGAACACCATCGCGATGTCCCGGTGCCGGGGCTCCAGGTCGTTGACCGGCCGGCCGTCGATGCGGATCGTGCCGCCGGTCACGTCCTCCAGGCCCGCCACCATGCGCAGCGCCGTGGTCTTGCCGCAGCCCGACGGCCCGACGAGCACCAGCAGCTCGCCGTCGCCCACGTCAAGCTGCAGGGACCGCACCGCCGTGGTGCCGTCGGGGAACTGCTTGCTGATGCCGTCCAGCTCAATCCGCGCCACTGCCCAGAGCCTCTCTACCCGCAGTACCCGGTGACCGGCAGCCCGCGCGCCGCCGTCATGATCCGCAGCACGTGCCCGGCCAGCGGCTCGGCCGCCCGCTGCGCGGCGTCCAGTTCCTCCCACGCGCTGGTCACGTACAGCCCGTCCAGGTCCGGCCCGCCGAAGCCGGCGCAGGTCGGCCGGCTCACCGGCAGCTCGACGACCTCGACCAGGCCGCCCGCCGGGTCGTAGCGGCGGACCTGCCCGCCGCCCCAGAAGGCGATCCACAGGTGGCCGTCGGCATCCACGACCAGCCCGTCGGGGTACTCGTCTTCGGCCGGGTAACAAATGAGTTCCCGCTCGCCGCCGATCGTCCCGCTGATCACGTCGTAGTCGAAGGCCCTGACCCGCCGGGGCTTCTCGCCCGAGTCGATGTAGTACATGGTCGAGCCGTCCGGGCTCCAGCCGATGCCGTTCGACTCCGTCACGCCGGTGAGCATGCGGGTGATCCGGCCGTCGCCGTCCAGCCGGTACACCGCCGACGCGCCCGGCCGCAGCCCGGCCGAGGTGGTGCCGGCCCAGAACCGGCCGGCCGGGTCGCAGGCCCCGTCGTTGAACTGCTGGTCGTCGGTCATGTCGGCGGGCCGGTTGGGGCTGCCCACCGGCGTGCCGTCCGGGCCGGTCAGCCGGAACCCGTCCGCGGCGGCCAGCACGTAGCCGCCGCCCTGCCGCGGCGCCGCCGAGCCGATGGGGACGCCCAGGTCGACGAGCACCTCATCGTCCCCGGCCGCGCCGCCGCCCGCCACGCGGAACCGGTGCAGCCGCCCGGCCAGGATGTCGACCCAGATCATCGCCCCGGCCGAGGCGTCCCAGACCGGGCGCTCGCCCAGCTCGGCCCCGGCCGGGACCGCCACCTGCCACTGCTGTGTTTGCCACACCGGTGCCATTACTTGCCCGTCCCTACTTGCCCATGCCGAGGGTGAGTCCCTTGATCAGGTGCCGCTGGAAGATCAGGTACACCACGATCGCCGGTACCGCGCTGATGAACGACCCGGCCATCAGCACCGGGATGCTGGTCGTGCGGCCCGCCGACAGCGCGGCCAGCCCGACGGTGATGGTGCGCTGCCCCGGCGGCAGGAACAGCAGCCCGACCAGCAGGTCGTCCCAGATCTGGATGAACTGCAGCACGGTCACCGTGGCGATGGCCGGCAGCGACAGCGGCAGCGCGATGCTCAGGAATGTCCGCTCGTAGCCCAGCCCGTCCATGACCGCGGCCTCGATCAGCTCGTCGGAGATGCCGCGGTAGTAGGTGGCCATCAGGAACGTCGCGAACGGGGTGCCCAGCGCGGCGTAGACCAGCACCGCGCCGAAGTAGGAGTTGATCAGCCCGAACTTGGCCAGGTTCACGTACTCCGGGATGATGATCGACTGCAGCGGCACCATCAGCGCGGCCACCACCAGCAGGAACACCATGCCGCTGCCCCGGTAGCGCAGCTTGGCGAAGGCGAACCCGGCCGTGGTGGACACGGCCAGGATGATCAGGATGGCCGCGGCGCAGACGATCGTCGAGTTGAGCAGCTCGCTGCCCACCGGCAGCTCGCGGAACAGCTGGCTCCAGCCGGCCAGCGAGTGCCCGCCCTGCTGGTCGAACTGGGACTGGTTCCGGAACGAGTTGTCGAGCATGTACCAGAACGGGTAGAGCATGACCACGGCGACGATCACCATGATCAGGAAGATCCAGCCGTTGGCCAGCCGCTTCCGCAGGCGCCGCCCGCCCGCGCCGCCAGGGCCGGGGGCCGTCTCGGTCCGCGCTGCCGCCGCCATTACGAGCCCTCCCCGTCATCGGACCGGATCAGCCGCAGCTGGACCAGGCCGACCACGATCATGATCACGAACAGGATGATCCCGTAGAGCGCCCCGGTGCCGAACTGGCTCTGCGCGAAGCCGGACTGGTAGATGAAGAACTCCAGCGTCGTGGTGCCCAGGCCGGGCCCGCCGCCGGTCATCACGAAGATCAGGCTGAACAGGGCCGAGAACGCGCTGATCACCGTGATCACGAACGAGAACTGGATGAACCGGCGCAGCAGCGGCAGCGTCACCCGGAAGAAGATCTGCCACCGGGTCAGCCCGTCCACCCGGGCCGCCTCCATGAGCGTGGGATCCAGCGTGGCCATCCCGGTCAGGAAGATGATCGTGTTGGTGCCCAGCATGGACCAGACGAACGTGATGGCCAGGGCCAGCAGCGCGGTGCCCTGGCCGGCCAGGGCGTTGGTCTTGACCGAGCCCAGGCCGACGTCGCCCAGGAAGTGGTTCAGCGAGCCGTTCAGCGCGAAGAACTGGAGCGCGACCATGCCGATGACCACCCACGACACCGCGGTGGGCAGGAAGTACACCGACCGGAAGAACCGCCAGCCGCGGACGTGCTCGTTGAGCAGCGCGGCGATCACCAGCGGGATGCCGATAGCAAAGGGGATGGCCAGCAGGAGCAGGCCATTGTTCTGGATGACTCTCCAGAAAATCGGGTCGGTGAGCGCCGTGCTGTAGGTGCTCGGCCCGATCCAGGTGGCCGTGATGCCGTTCCAGTTGGTCATCGAGTAGTAGACGGCCTGGCCGATCGGCACCCCGAGCAGGGCGACCACGACCGCCACCGCGGGCAGCGACAGCAGGATGCCCGCGCGCCGGCGGCGGCGCGCGAGCTTGCTGCGAACGGGGCGGCGCGCGGGGGCGGCGGCCTGGGGCCGGCCGACCTCGGTGGCTGTCACAAGGTGCTCGCTTTCCGGATGGGGGGCGGGCCCGGCGGCCCGGTTAGCGGGCCGCCGGGTGCCGCGTCAGTTGTAGGTCGTGCCCCGCTGGCCAGCCGGGAGCTGGCCCCAGGTGGTCTTCAGGTTGTTCAGCGCCTGCTGGACGCTGATCGTCCCGTTCAGCACCGAGGGCAGGAACTTGCT
>JBOHCO010001387.1:0-2397 GCA_050698895.1 Streptosporangiaceae bacterium | reverse complement strand
GGGGGGCCACCCCCCCGGGCCCCCCGGTACCTTGCTGGAGCTCGACGACGTCTCCAAGAGCTTCGGCAGGGTCGTCGTCGCGGACCGGCTATCGCTGCGGGTGGCCGAGGGCGAGATGGTCGGCATCGTCGGCCCTAACGGCGCCGGCAAGACCAGCCTGTTCAGCCTGATCTCGGGCGACCTCGAGCCGGACTCCGGCCAGGTCCGGCTCGGCGGGGCCGTCATCACCCGGCAGAGCGCCGCCGCCCGGTGCCGGCTCGGCATCGGCCGCACCTATCAGGTGCCGCGGCCGTTCGGGGCCATGACGGTGTTCGAGAACGTGCTCGTGGCCGTGCAGCAGGGCGGCGGCCTGCGGCGCCGGGCCAGCTACGCCCGCGCCTCAGACATCCTCGAGCGGACCGGGCTGGCCGCCGAGGCCAACAGCCCGGCCGAGCGGCTGGGCCTGCTCCAGCGCAAGCGGCTGGAGCTGGCCAGGGCGCTGGCCACCAGCCCCCGGCTGCTGCTGCTGGACGAGGTGGCCGGCGGCCTCACCGACCCCGAGGTGGCCCAGCTCGTGGAGATCGTGCTGGCCATCCGCGACGAGGGCGTGGCCATCATCTGGATCGAGCACGTCGTGCGCGCGCTCACCGCCACCGTCGGGCGGCTGCTCTGCCTGGCCAGCGGGGTCTTCGTAGGCGACGGTGCCCCGGCCGAGGTGCTGGCGCTGCCCGCCGTGCGCGAGGTGTTCCTCGGCACCATGGTCACCACCTCCCTGACCGGCCCGGCCAATGGTCCACGCCCGGAGGGCCCATGACGGCGCTGCCCAGGGGGGACGACCCCCCTAACCCCCCCGCGCCTGCCGGCGACGGACGACCGCTGCTCGAGGTTCGTGACCTCACCGTGCACCACGGCCAGCTGCGCGCCCTGAATCAGGTCAGCCTGACCATCGGCGCGGGCGAGGTGCAGGCCATGATCGGTGCCAACGGCGCCGGCAAGTCCACCCTGCTGCGGACCATCTCCGGGCTCAAGGCCGCCACCTCCGGGACGATCACCTTCGACGGCGCCGACGTCGGGCGACTGCGGGCCGAGCGGCGGGTCGCGGCCGGCATCGTCATGGTGCCCGAGGGCCGCCGGCTGTTCCCTTCGCTGACCGTCGAGGAGAACCTGCAGGTCGGCGCCTCCTACGCCCGGCCGGGACCGTGGTCCATCGAGCGCGTCTACGAACTGTTCAGCTGGATGCCCCAGCGCCGCCGGCAGCTCGCCTCGCAGCTATCCGGCGGCGAGCAGCAGGCCGTGGCCATCGGCCGGGCGCTGGTCGCCAACCCCCGCCTGCTGCTGCTCGACGAGCTGTCCCTGGGCCTGGCCCCCGTGGTCGTGGCCCGCATCTACGACACGCTGCCCGAGCTGCTCGCCTCCGGCGTCACCGTGCTGCTCGTCGAGCAGGACGTCAGCCAGGCCCTGCGGGTCGCCTCCCGGATCCACTGCCTGCTCGAAGGGCGCATCACCTTGCAGGGCGAGCCGTCCGGGCTCACCCCGGCCGCCATCGAAGAGGCTTACTTCGGGTTGTCCGGGGGGTCTGGAGGGCCGGCCCCCCCAGGACGGGGGCTCCGGGGGCTCGCCCCCCCGGGGCGGCACAACTCGCCGAGTTCTCGGGAGCCGCCGAATGATCTGGGTTAACGACATCATCCAGGGCATCATGCTCGGCGGCCTGTACGCCTTGTTTGCGTGCGGCTTGTCGCTCTTGTTCGGTGTCATGAAGGTGATCAACCTGGCCCACGGCGACCTGGCCATCCTGGCCGGGTACCTCGCCGTCGGCGTCATCGCCGTCACCCACATCCCGGCCGTCTGGTCGTTCATCATCGTCGTGCCGCTGTTCGCGGCCCTCGGCTACCTGGCCCAGCGCACGCTGATCCAGGCCAGCCTCAACCGGGGCGTGCTGACCACGCTGCTGGTCACCTTCGGCCTGTCCGTGGTCATCGAGAACGCCCTCCAGCAGTTCTTCTCCGCCAACAGCCACTCGCTGGGCATCGGCTCGCTGGTCTCCGACTCGTTCGGCATCGGCTCGCAGATCACGATCGCCTACCTCGACCTGGTCATCTTCCTCGTGGCCGTCGTCGTGCTGCTCGGCCTCCAGTACCTGCTGTCCTCATCCAAGCAGGGCCGGCTCATCCGGGCCGTAGCCGACGACCGCGAGGCCGCCCAGCTCGCCGGGGCCGATTACCGGCACGTGTTCGGCATCGCCGCCGCGATCGCGTTCGCGACCGTCGCCCTGGCCGGGATCGCCTACGGCATGTACACCTCGTTCGACCCGACCAGCGGGACGACCGCGCTGCTGCTGCTGTTCGCCTTCGAGGCCGTCGTCATCGGCGGGCTCGGCTCCCTGTGGGGCACCCTGGCCGGCGGCATCCTGCTCGGCGT
>JBOHCO010001386.1:0-2043 GCA_050698895.1 Streptosporangiaceae bacterium | reverse complement strand
GAAGCCGGTGCACGGCTCGGTGACCGGCCCGGCCGGCGTTACCTATAAGTTCACCGCGGTGGCCGGCCACCACGTCACGCTCGCGCTAACCGGACCGCACACCTCGCCGTCCGGGGCGCGGCTGCAGCTGAACGTGTACGACGCCAGCGGCGCGGAGGACGCCGGCACCGACGTGTTCAGCACCGGCCCTTCGGATATCAACTTCACCCCGACCGCCGAGGAGGCCGGGCCGACGAAGGTCGTCATCTCCCCGTGGGACACGGGCGCGACCGGGAAGTTCACCCTCACCTACGCCACCGACGTCACCGGCACGCTGACCGCCGGGGTGGCCAGGACCGGCGCGACGAAGTTCGAGGGCCAGGACGCCGTGTACACGTTCAAGGCGGTCAGGGGCCACCACGTGACGGTCGCGCTGACCAAGCCGCATACCTCGCCATCCGGGGAACGACTGCAGCTGAACGTCTATGACTCCAGCGGAGCGCAGGACGCCAGCACCGACGTGTTCAACAGCAGCCCGGGTGACCTCAACTTCACCCCCACCGCCGACGAGGCGGGCACCACCTACGTGGTCATCAGCCCCTGGGACGGCGACGCCACCGGCAGCTTCACCCTCACCTACGCCAATGACATCGGCGGCAAGCTGACCTCGGGCAAGGCCAAGAAGGGCACGCTGAAGTACGAGGGCCAGAACGCCAACTACACGTTCACGGCGGTCAGGGGCAAGCGGGTCACGATCAGCATCAGCCGGCCGAACACCGCGCCGGGGGGCGCCCGGCTCCAGCTCAACGTCTACGACTCCAGCGGCGCCCAGGACACCAGCACCGACGTGTTCAGCACCAGCGGGAGCAGCGTCAGCTTCACTCCCACCGCCGCCGAGTCCGGCCGTACCACGATCGTGATCAGCCCGTGGGACGCGGACGCCACCGGCAGCTTCACCATCACCTACAAAGTCCGCTAACGCCACTGTCCTGATCGTGAACCCTGATCGTGAACCCTGATCGTGAAGCCCCGCCGGCTGGAGTCGGCGGGGCTTCACGTTCCGGGCCGTTACCTGCTACTGGTTATTGGTCTTCTGGATGGTCCAGGCGGAGCCATTCCAGCCCAGCGCCAGCGTGTGGAAGGAGAAGCGGGCCGCTGGGTTGTGGCGGTATCCGACCGCGGTGCAGATCGACGGGGTCACGCAGGAGACATGGAAGAGCAGGTCGGTGGTCAGCGGCTTCACCGTCGCCGGGACGGCCTGCGCGGCCCACCTGGTTCCGTTCCATCGCTCGATGAGCGACCGGGCGCCCTGCTGGCCGGCGGCCACGCAGGCGGACGCGGCCGGGCAGGACACGCTGAAGAACGCGGACCGGCGCCGGGGCGCGATGCGCAGCACGGTCCACTGGCCGGCCGAATATCGCTCGGCGAACGCCGTGGTGCCCGGCTTGACGGCCTCACCGACCGCGACGCAGGTCGCCGGGGCGGTGCAGGAGACGGCCTCGAAGGTGGCGGTGGCCTTCCCGCCGATGGTCCTGGCCGCCCGGACCTTCCAGGTGCCGCTGGTCCACAGCGCGGAGTACGGCAGCGAGCGGCCGGCGGCGTTGGTGTAGCTGCCGACCGCCATGCAGCTGGTCGCGGTCGGGCAGCTGACGCCGCCGAGCGCGGCGTCGCGCGCGTGGGCCGGCGCGGGAGGGGCGAGGCGGGTCAGGGCGCTGCCGTTCCAGCGGTAGGCGGTGGCGTGCGACAGGTAGCGCAGGCCGTGCGCGGTACGCCGGGTGGTGCCGGCGCCCCCGACCAGCATGCAGAAAGTCGAGCTGGCGCAGGAGACGTCGTCGAGCACCGACCAGCTGGCGCCTCTCGGGTTGCGGAACGCTACCGGGCTGAACCCGTTGGCGCCGCCGGTCTCGACCAGCTGAGCCGGGAACCTGGGATTGGTGTAATGCTCGCCCACGGCCACGCAGACCGGAATGTTCTCCGCCTGGGGGACGCACGAGACCTCGATCGGGTCGGTGACCGTCCCGATGCCGCCGAAGATGTTGCCGCCCCACTTGCCGTTGGATGAGG
>JBOHCO010001385.1:0-2084 GCA_050698895.1 Streptosporangiaceae bacterium | reverse complement strand
GGTCAGGGCCACCTGGGCGCGCTCGCCGCCGGACAGCGCGCTGATCCGCGCCCGTGGCCGGATGGCCAGCCGGCGGATCCGTTCTGCCGCCATGACCGTGTCGAAGCCGCGGTTCATGCACCGGCCTATCTCCAGGACATCGGCCACGCGCAACCGCGGCCACAGCGGCGCGTCCTGGGCGACGAACCCGATGCGGCCCAGCCGCTGCGCCGGAGCGCCGCCCGCAGTCTCGACCGTTCCCGTGCTGGCCGGGAGCAGGCCCGCCGCCATGCTCATCAGGGTGGTCTTGCCGGAGCCGTTCGGGCCGACCAGCGCCACCACCCTCCCGGCGGGCACGTCCAGGTTGCAGTCGCGCAGGCCCCAGATGTCGCGGCCGTAGCGGCGCCCGAGGCCGACACACCGCAGTGCCGTGCTCATGCGACACCGTCCGCAGCCCGCCGGTCATCGTGGCTCAGGTCCGGCTCGTCGAGGGCGAGTTCCAGGAGCATCCGGATCTGCTCGGCAGACAGCCCGTCCTGCCTGGCCCGGTCCACCCAGCGGGCCAGCGAGGCCAGCAGCCTCGGCGCGGCCGGCACCGACGTCACCGGCGGCGAGGCCGCCACGAACGTCCCGATGCCCTGCCGGCGCACGACCAGCCCCTGATGCTCCAGCTCGCCGAACGCCTTCACCACCGTGTTCGGATTGACCGACAGCGCGTCGACAACCTCCTTCACGCTGGGCAGCTGATCACCTGGCTGCAGCCGGCCCAGCATCACATCCCGGCGCACCTGCTGGACCAGCTGCCGGTAGATCGGGACACCCGACCCTCCATCGACACGGAACACGCTCGCCTCCCAGACTGTCCGTCTATCACTGGACTAGTACAGTGACAGTCCACGGGCAACTCAGATGGCGCAAAGGTCGCCAGCTAATGGCGGGCGCGGGCGCGCTCAGGCGAGGTTGTTGATGCCGAGCCAGAAGTCGTGGCCGTCTGCGGCTTTGCCGACGGCAGGGGCGACCATCAGCAGGCCAGCTCCCTCCAGCCAGTGCGCCATTTTCAGGGGGCCGGTGTCCAGCGGGCGCAGGGCGAGGCTCTCGATGAACGATGACACGCGCGCTTTGGCCTCGGCGTCGTCGCCGGCGATGAACACGTCCAGCGGGCGGCCCTGGGCCTGATCCGCGGCCAGGACGTGGCCGAAGATGGTGTTGAACGCCTTGACCACGTGAGCGCCCGCCGGGGCGGCGGCCTTGGCCGTCTCCTGTGCGGCGGAGCTGCCGTCGGGGGTGACGAGCCCGGTGCCGGCCGGGTCGAAGGCGTTGCTGATGTCGACGATGATCTTGCCGGTCAGCGCGTTCCCGTACTGGCGGACGACCGGTGCGGCGCTGGCGTACGGCACGGCGAGGATGACGATGTCGCCGGCCGGGGCGCGGCCGGCCGTTCCCGTTGTGGTGCCGCCGCCGAGCGCATGAGCCAGGGCGGCGGCTTTGGCCGCATCACGGCCGATGATCTCGACGGTGTTGCCGCCGGCCAGCGCGCGGGCGCCCAGGATGCGGGCCATGTTTCCCGCGCCAATGATGGTGATGCTGCTCATGATGCGTACCTGCCTTCCGGACGAGACTGAAGGGTGCTCCGGGAGCGGGCGAGCCGGGCCGGCTGCCCGCCTCCGAAGAGAGGTTGACACATCAACCATTCCATCTCTTGGTTGAGGTGTCAACCAAAAGATAGGCTGAGCGCATGCCGACGGAACCGAACTGGCTCGACTCGCGCGAGGACCGCGCTTGGCGGGCCTTCAGGCACGCGCACGACCAGCTCTCCCTGCGCCTGCACCGGCACCTGCTGCAAGACTCCGGACTAACTCAGGCCGACTACGTGATCCTCGCCGTGCTCTCGGAGCACCCCGCGGGTCGCATGCCCGCGCAGGAGCTGTGCGCCTCGCTGCAGTGGGAGAAGAGCCGGCTCTCCCACCAGGTCCGGCGGATGCAGGAGCACGGGCTGATCGACCGCGGACCCAACCCCGCCGACGCCCGCAGCGCCATGATCTGCCTCCTGCCCGCCGGACGCCGCGCCATCGAGGACGCCGCGCCGGACCACGTGCGCAACGTCC
>JBOHCO010001384.1:0-1040 GCA_050698895.1 Streptosporangiaceae bacterium | reverse complement strand
CCGCCCTGGCCCGCTCGGCCTCCCGGCGCAGCAGCACCTGGCGCTTCCCGCCCAGCACGTCGCCGCTGAGCGGGCTGAGCGCCAGCGTGCCGTAGTCGCCCTCCACGGCCAGCAGCCCCTGGGCCAGCAGCTGGCGGACCACGCCGCGCCACTCGGCGTCGCGCAGGTCGTCGCCGACGCCGAACACGGTCAGGGACGCGTGGTCGTTGTCGATGACCCGCTGGGTCTTCTTGCCCAGCAGGATGTCGATCACGTGCCCGGCGCCGAACCGCTGCCCGCGCTCCCGGCTCAGCCGCAGCACCGCCGACAGCAGCTTCTGGGCCGCGACCGTGCCATCCCAGGTCTGCGGCGGGGCCAGGCAGGTGTCGCAGTTCCCGCAGGGCGCGGCCGCCTGGCCGAAGTAGCCCAGCAGCTGGGCCCGGCGGCACTCGACGGTCTCGCACAGCGCCAGCATCGCGTCCAGGTGGGCGGTCTGCCGGCGGCGGTGCGCGGCGTCGCCCTCGGAGCCGTCGATCAGCTTGCGCTGCTGGACCACGTCCTGCAGGCCGTAGGCCAGCCAGGCCGTGGCGGGCAGCCCGTCCCGGCCCGCGCGGCCGGTCTCCTGGTAGTAGCCCTCCACCGACTTGGGCAGGTCCAGGTGGGCCACGAACCGCACGTCAGGCTTGTCGATGCCCATGCCGAACGCGATCGTGGCCACCACGACCACGCTCTCCCCGCGGAGGAACCGGGCCTGATGGGCGGCGCGGGTGCCGTTGTCCAGCCCGGCGTGGTAGGGCAGTGCCTCGATCCCGTTGGCGGTAAGGAAGGCCGCGGTCTTCTCCACCGAGGCCCGGGTCAGGCAGTACACGATGCCCGCCTGGCCGGCGTGCTCCTCGCGGATGAAGCGGAGCAACTGCCGGCTCGGCTCGGCCTTGGGCTCGATGCGGTACTGGATGTTCGGCCGGTCGAAGCTGGCCACGAAGTGCCGGGCGTCGGTGAGGTTGAGCCGGGTGGCGATCTCGGCGTGGGTGGCGGCGCTGGCCGACCTCACCGGACACGTC
>JBOHCO010001383.1:0-1490 GCA_050698895.1 Streptosporangiaceae bacterium | reverse complement strand
GGCCGCGAACGCGGCCAAGTACGCCACTCTGGTCTTCGACCCGGTAGTGGTCCGCATCGCCGCGCTCCAGGTGCTGCCCGATGGCTGGCGCCGGATGCTCACCCGCGCGACCGCGCTCGGCGTGACCACCGTCTCCGCCCTGGCCCTGGCCGCGTTCCTGGCCGGGCGCGCCTATATCAACGGCTTCCTGTTCTCCACCCTGGACCGCAAGGCGGGCTCGTGGTCGGTGTTCGCCGCCGTCCGGGTGGCACCCCGGATCATCGTGGGCGACACCTGGGACTGGGTCGGCTTCGTCATCCTGCTGGGCGGGCTGGCCTTCCTGCTCTCCCTCACGATCCGGGAGGACCGGAAGCGCTGCGGGCTGCTGCTGGGCCTGCTGGTCTTCGCCGGGCTCCTGGTCACCATCGAGAGCCTGCACCTGCACACCGTGGAGTCGATGCGCAAGCACGACGACATCGGCATCTGGTTCACCTGCATGGCCGCCGGCTACCTGCTGGCCCGGCCCAGTGCCCTAGTCAGGGCCAAGGCCCCCAAGGCGGCGCTGGCCATGGTGATACCCCTCGCGGTCGTGGCCTCGGGCGCGCACTACAGCAAGCTGGCCCGGTCCACCTACGAGGCCGGTACCTCGGCGGCGCGCCGGATGGCGTTCGGCGACCTCAAGCACTACCTCGAGCTGCCCAACGGGCGCTACCTGATCGGCGGCCTGGACAATGAGCAGCTGGTCTACTCCGACCACCTGAGCATCCCGTGGTGGCGGCTCTACGACGACGTGTACATCAAGTACCCGATTCCCGGCCGGGGCGGCGACGTACACGGCGAGGCCCAGGGCCCGGCTTGCTACCGGACGAACCAGGCCAAAACGTACTGCACGTACCTGGAGGGCGTGGCCGGGTGGCGGGCCGCCATCCACGCCCACTTCTTCACGCTCATCTCCATGCTCGGCGACCACAACAGCAAGCAGGACAAAGAGATCCAGCGGATTGTGAGAGACACTCCCGGCTACAAGCTGTACACCGACGTCGGCGGCGCACCGACCTGGCTCTACCTCCCGGCCTACCGGAACGCGCACGTGCCGCTCCCCGGAGTTAACGTAGCCAGGTGACCTACGTGGAGGCCATGGACGCCGTGGTCGAGCAGATCCTGACCAGCTTCGACACCATCTCCGTGGTCGGGGCCAGCGCCAGCCCGGCCAAGGCCGCCCACTACGTGCCCGCGCACATGCAACAGCACGGCTGGCGGATCATCCCGGTCAACCCGCACGCCAGCCAGATACTCGGCGAGCCGGCCTACCAGACGCTGGCCGACATCCCCGAGCCGGTCGGGCTGGTCGACGTGTTCCGGCCGTCCGCGCAGACCCCCGGCATAGCCCGCCAGGCCGTCGCGGCCGGGGCCACCGCGCTGTGGCTCCAGCTCGGCATCGCCTCGGCCGAGGCGCGGGCCATCGCCGAGGACGCCGGGCTGCTGTACGTGGAGGACCGCTGCCTGATCAT
>JBOHCO010001382.1:0-5475 GCA_050698895.1 Streptosporangiaceae bacterium | reverse complement strand
GGGCCGGCCCGGCGATGCCGGTCCGGCCCAGCTCGGCGCCGGTGGCCGGCTCGATGACCGCCGCCTCGCCGCTGGCCGTGACCCAGCCACCCGAGTAGATCTTGCCCCGCCATGTCTGCGCATCGAGAAATGTCACGAATGCTCCTCGGTCGATGGCATCCGGGCCGCCGCTCCCGGCCCGCGAAAATCCGCAGTTCGAACACAGGTTCTTTGGGCGAACGTACTGAAATCTAGTGAGCCCCGCCGGCCACTGTCAACGCACGGCCGGGCCGGCCCGATCCGCTGCCCGGCCCTGGATATGACAGCGCCCCCGGGAGCTTCTGCTCACGAGGGCGTGCCACTGGCCGATGCGCGGTCGCCTCACGGCGAGTGGCGCAACGCGGCTCCAGCCGAACGGTATTCCGCGAAGGCAATAAATGCGGCCCGGGGGACTCAAACGCACCGGCGAGGACTGGTAACGCGGGCCCGCCCCCGGCTATTCCGGGCTGGCCCATGAAGTTGTGAGGCGGCTGAGCCGGACGGGGCGAGTGGGCCTTCGGCGGCAACTCGCGGGCGGGCACCCGGCTGAGCGCAGCGTCATGGCTGGCCCTCTGGTGCTGCTCTAGCAGCACCAGAGTTCCACCCATGACCCTTCCCCCTGGTAAACCAAGATCCTCTGAGTGGACCGGGGCGTCGGGCCCAGCCGGAATCTGATAACAGCAAGAAGCGGGAGCGGCTGAGGGTCCGCCGACGGGCACCGGACTGTCGGTAGCGACGGATAACGTGGAGGGCGGTCCAACTGGGCCCGGCAGCACTCAGAACGGCAGCACTCAGAACGGCAGCGCTCAGAACGGCAGCGCTCAGAACGGCAGCGCTCAGAACGGCAGCGCTCAGAACGGCAGCGCTCAGAACGGCAGAGGGAGGCGGTGCTCATGACGGCCTCCGCAGACGGGCACGAGCGCGGGCCGGGCGGCTCCTTCGCGCACCTGCACGTGCATACCGAGTACTCCATGCTGGACGGCGCGGCCCGGATCGGCGACCTGCTGGACCAGTGCCAGCGCGACGGCATGCCCGCCATCGCCATGACCGACCACGGCAACGTGCACGGCGCCTGGGACTTCTACCAGCGGGCCACCAGGGCCGGGATCAAGCCGGTCATCGGCATGGAGGCCTACGTCGCGCCGGGCCACCGCGGGGACCGCCGGCCAGTGCGCTGGGGGACCCGGGCCCAGGCCGCCGACGACGTGGGCGGCGCGGGCGCCTACACCCATCTCACGCTGCTGGCCGAGACCACCGAGGGCCTGCACAACCTGTTCCGGCTGTCCTCGCGGGCCTGGCTGGAGGGCTACTTCCGCAAGCCCCGGCTGGACGCCGAGCTGCTGGCCGCGCACGCCGCGGGCATCATCGCCACCACCGGCTGCCCCGGCGGCGAGGTGCAGACCCGGCTGCGGCTCGGGCAGTACGACCAGGCCCGGGCGGCCGCGGCCCGGCTGCGCGACATCTTCGGACCCGACCACCTGTTCATCGAAATCATGCGGCACGACCTCGAGATCGAGCAGCGCTCAGCGGAGGGCCTGCGCCGCATTGCCCGCGATCTGGGCCTGCCGTTCGTGGCCACCAACGACTCGCACTACACCCGCCGCGAGGACGCCGGGGCACACGAGGCGCTGCTGTGCGTGCAGACCGCGACCACGCTGGCCGACCCGGACCGGCTCCGGTTCGACGGGGACGGCTACTACCTCAAGAGCCCGCGGGAGATGCGCGCGCTGGGCTCGGACGAGGACTGGCTGGCGGGCTGCGACGCCACGCTGCTGATCGCCGAGCGGGCGCAGGTCAGCTTCGACCGGCGGAACCTGATGCCGGACTTCCCGCTGCCGCCCGGCGAGACCGCGGCCAGCCTGCTGCGGGCCGAGGTCCGGCGCGGGCTGGACCAGCGCTTCCCCGGCGGCCACGACCGCGGCTACTTCACCGAGCGGCAGGAGCGGGCCGAGTACGAGCTGGGCGTCATCGAGACCACCGGGTTCTGCTCTTACTTCCTGGTCGTGGCCGACCTGGTCCGGTGGGCGCGGGAGCACGGCGTGCGGGTGGGCCCGGGCCGGGGCTCGGCGGCCGGCTCGGTGGTGGCCTACGCGCTGGGCAACACCGGACTGGCCCCGGTCGAGCACGGCCTGGTCTTCGAGCGGTTCCTGAACCCGGAGCGGGTGTCGATGCCCGACATCGACATCGACTTCGACGAGCGCGGCCGCGGCGACGTCATCCGGTACGTGACCCGCAAGTACGGCGAGGACCGGGTGGCGCAGATCGTCACCTTCAGCACGACCAAGGCCAAGGCCGCGGTCAAGGACTCGGCCCGGGTGCTGGGCTTCCCGTACTCGGTCGGTGACCGGATCACCAAGGCCGTCCCGCCGCCGGTGCTGGGCCGGGAGATCTCGCTGGCGAGCATGTTCGACGCCGGCCAGCCGCGCTACGGGGAGGCGGGCCAGGTCCGCGCCCTGTACGAGGCCGATCCGGCGGTGCGCCAGGTCATCGCCACCGCGCGCGGCCTGGAGGGGCTGATCCGCCAGGCCAGCGTGCACGCGGCGGGCGTGATCATGAGCAGCGAGCCGCTCATCGAGCACATCCCGCTGTGGCGGCGCGAAGCCGACGGGGCGGTGATGACCCAGTTCGACTACCCGGCCTGCGAGGACCTGGGCCTGCTCAAGATGGACTTCCTGGGCCTGCGCAACCTGACCGTGCTGGCCGACGCGGTGGCCCAGATCGCCGCCAGCCACGGCGAGCAGATCACGGTGGAAGACCTGCCGCTGACCGACCGGGCCACCTACGAGCTGCTGGCCCGCGGCGACAGCCTGGGCGTCTTCCAGATGGACGGCGGCCCGGTGCGGGCCCTGCTGCGGGCCATGAGCGCGGACAGCTTCGCCGACGTCTGCGCCGTGCTGGCCCTGTACCGGCCCGGCCCGATGGGGGCCAACGCGCACAACGAGTACGCCGACCGCAAGACCGGCCGCAAGCCGGTCGTGCCCATCCACCCCGAGCTGGCCGGCCCGCTGGCCGAGGTGCTGGGCGACACCTACGGGCTGATCGTCTACCAGGAGCAGGTCATCGCGATCGCCCAGCTGGTGGCCGGGTTCTCGCCCGGCCGGGCCGACCTGCTGCGCCGGGCCATGGCCAAGAAGAAAAAGGAGATCCTGGACGCCGAGCTGGAGCCGTTCGCGGCCGGCATGCGCGGCAACGGGTACTCCGACCCGGCCATCAAGACGCTGTGGGACGTGCTGGTCCCGTTCTCGGACTACGCCTTCACCAAGGCGCACGCTACCGCCTACGGGCTGGTGGCCTACTGGACCGCCTACCTGAAGGCCAACTACCCGGCCGAGTACATGGCCGCCCTGCTCACCTCGGTGACCGGGGACAAGGACAAGTCAGCGCTGTACCTGAGCGAGTGCCGGCGCATGGGCATCAAGGTGCTGCCGCCCGACGTCAACACCTCGGCCGCGGTGTTCGCCGCCGAGGGCACCGACGTGCGGTTCGGCCTGGCCGCGGTGCGCAACGTGGGCACCGCGGTGGTGGAGTCGATCGTCGCGGCCCGAGATGGCGGGAGCGGGTTCACCAGCTTCGCCGGGTTCCTGCGCCAGGTGCCGGCCGCGGTCTGCAACAAGCGGGTCATCGAGTCGCTGATCAAGGCGGGCGCCTTCGACTCGCTGGGCCAGTCGCGCCGGGGGCTCATGCTCGTCCACGAGCAGGCCGTCGACGCGGCCATCGGGGTCAAGCGCAACGAGGCGGTCGGCCAGGACTCGCTGTTCGGCGACGTCGGCACCGACTGGGGCGCCTCGTTCGAGGTCCCGGTGCCGCCCGGCGAGTGGGACAAGCGGACCCGGCTGATCTTCGAGCGGGAGATGCTCGGCCGCTACGTGTCCGACCACCCGCTGCTGGGCCAGCAGGACGCGCTGGCCGCGGTCACCGAGTGCTCGATCGGCGAGCTGCTGGGAGCCGAGCCCCGGCCGGCCGCGGTGTCGTCCGGGGCGGTGTCGCCCGGGGCGGAGGCCGGCGAGGACCGGGTGGTCACGCTGGCCGGGATCCTGTCCGGGGTGCAGCGCAAGGTCACCCGGCAGGGCGACGCCTGGGCCTCGGCCACCCTGGAGGACCTGGACGGCGCGGTCGAGGTGATGTTCTTCCCGGCCGTCTACCGGCGCCGCCAGGACCTGCTCAGCGACGACTCCATCGTCCTGGTCCGGGGGCGTCTGGACCGGTCCGAGGATCCGCCCCGGCTGGTGGCCATGGACGTCACCCCGGCCGGACTGGACTGACCGTGGTCATGCGGTCGGCGGCGGCCAGCACCTCCTCGTAGGCCCGCCGGATGTCGGCCCGGTCGGCCGCCTCGGGCACCGTCCGCTCGCTGGTCCGCTGGATCATGTCGGCCTGCTCCAGCAGCACCCGCCGCTGGGCGCCGCCCGACGTCTCGGCCATGATCTTGGTCAGCGCGTCGAGCTGGCGGATCATCACCGCCGGCATGCCCGGGCTGGCCTGGCGGATCTTTTCGTGGGCCCGCTGCACCAGGCGCTCGTAGGTGGGCTCGGCCCTGAGCACCCGGATGAACCCCTGGCTGTCCCGGTGCACCCGGGCCGGGTGCCAGCCCGCCGTGATCTTGCACAGGCTGTCACCCAGCCAGTCGATGCAGGTCAGCGCCGTGAACGTGTCATTCACCGCCGCGGACAGGGCCCGGATCGCGATCTCGACCAGCTGGTCGACGCCGAACGAGAGGTCCTGGGTCAGCGTCCGGTACGGCCCGGTGACGTGCGCCCGGCCGAGCACGTCGCTGATCCGCGCCGCCGCCTCCGGCGGCCACACCACCGCGTACGGGTGACCTTGGACCAGGAAGTGGCCGGGCCGGTAGTTCAGCGCCATGACCGCCCGCTCCTCGGCCGCGAACGAGACCAGCAGCTCGTGCCGGATCACCTGGAGGTAGCCGCTGACCGGCGCGCGCACCACCCCGCCGCTGGCCTCCATCAGCGCGGTCAGCTCCGCCGCCGCCGGGCCGGCCGCCGGGACCGGCGGCACGTCCTGGGTGCCCTGCACCCGGATGGCCTCGGAGAGCTCGGCGGCGATGCTCGCGATCACCTGCGGCAGCTGGATGGAGATCGCCGTGTGGTGGATGAAGAAGATCAGCACGCCCAGCGCCACGACCATCAGGGCCAGCGTGACCGTGATGCCCAGGTGCGGGACGAACGCCCCGTGCGGGCCGGGGCCGATGGAGACCAGCACCAGCACCGCGTACACGAACGTGGCCACGAACGTGCCCAGGGTGACCTGGGTGCCCCGGTCCCGGATGAAGTTGCGCAGCATCCGCGGCCCGAACTGGGTCGAGGCCAGGGTCAGGGTGACCAGGATGATCGAGAACACCACGCCTACCACCGTGATCACGGCGGCGGCGATGGCGGTGAGGATCTGCCGGGCCGCGTCGGCCGTCCCGCTGATCACCCAGGACGGCAGCGTGAAGTCGCC
>JBOHCO010001381.1:0-1970 GCA_050698895.1 Streptosporangiaceae bacterium | reverse complement strand
ATCGCCGGCGGCCGCGGGCTGCTGTGCCTCAACTTTGACCGGTCGGTGATCAGCCAGGCGGCGCAGAGCCTGCGGACATTCGCGCTGGGCGTCGAGCCGCGGCCGGCCGGGCTGTTCGAGCGGGACTGGCGGGAGGACCTCAATGCCGTGGTGCAGGACTGGTGCCAGGAGCACGGCCTGCGGCCGGGCCACCTGTCCCGCGATGACCGGGCCCGCCTGGTCGCCTTCCTCGACGGCCGGGGCGCCTTCGAGATCCGCCGGGCCGCCAGTCACCTGGCCGAGATCGTCGGGGTCAGCCGGGCTACGGTCTACGCCGCGCTGCAATCGGCCCGGGCGGGCCGCGATGACGGGTCGCCATGAGGTGCCCCGATGATGGGTCGCCATGAGGGGTCGCGAAGATGCTGCCTGAGTTCGCGCTGGAGACCTACTTCGCCCGGTGGGAGTTCACCGCGCGCTACAACCTGACCGCCTCGGACGCCCAGGCGGTCAGCCTGGCCCGGCTGCTCGAACTGGCCGGCCCCGCCGACCGGGCCGAGTGGGAGAGCCTCAGCCTGGGCTACACGCCGGTCCGCGGCGCCCCGGCGCTGCGGCAGGCCATCGCGGCCACCTACGACGTCGCGACGGCCGCGGACGTCATGACGTTCGTGCCCGGCGAGGCCATCACCTCGGTCATGCAGGCCCTGCTGGCGCCCGGCGACCACGTCGTGACCGTGATCCCCAACTACCCGTCGGCCTAGAACGTGCCCCGGTCGCTGTGCCAGGTCACCGGCGTGCCGCTGCGCCCGGAGGACGGCTGGGACCTGGACACCGACGCCATCGCCGCGGCGCTGCGGCCCAGCACCCGGCTGATCGCGGTCAACTTCCCCAGCAACCCGACCGGCGCGGTGCCCTCACCCGGCCGCTGGCGCGCGCTGATCGACCTGGCCCGCGAGCGCGGCCTCTACCTGTTCAGCGACGAGATCTACCGCGGCGTCGAGCCCGACCCGGCCCGGACGCTGCCCCAGGCCGCCGACCTGTACGAGCGGGCCATCTCGCTGGGCGGCCTGTCCAAGGCCTATGGCCTGCCCGGCCTGCGGATCGGCTGGATCGCCTGCCGCGACCCCGAGGTGCTGGACCGGGCCGAGCGCGTGAAGCACTACGGGTCGATCTGCAGCGCCGCGCCCAGCGAGGTGCTGGCCCGCATCGCGCTCACGGCCAGGGACGCGCTGCTGGCCGCCACCCGGGACGTGATCGCGCGCAACCGGCCGCGGTTCGCGGAGTTCTTCGCCCGGCACGCCGACCTGTTCACCTGGTCACCGCCGGAGGGCGGCTGCGTCTGCTATCCGCGCTACCTAGGTCCCGACGGGGTCGAGGCGTTCTGCCGCGCGGCGGTCGAGGACGGCGGCGTCCTGCTGCTGCCCGCGAGCGTCTACGCCTCCGCGCTGGCCCCGCTGCCGGACGACCGGTTCCGGATCGGGCTCGGCCGCGCCGACGCCCCGGAGAGCCTGGCCGCGCTGGAGGAGTTCCTGGCCCGCCGCGGCTAACAACAAACGTGGCCTAATCGCGTTCTTGTCCTGTGTACACGGAGTTAAAGGACAAGTTACCATCCGGTAAATCATTCCCCGCTTACCCCGCGGTCAGGAGAAATGATGCATCGCATCGTCACGTTCATCGCTGCGGCCGCCGCCGTTGCCCTAGCTGGGGTCACCGGGGCCGGCCCGGCGCTCGCCGCCCCCCGCGCTCCGGCCCCCGCCCCGGCCTACTACCTGTCGCTGGGCGACTCGCTGGCCCAGGGGGTCCAGCCCAACGCCAAGGGCGTCTCGGTCGAGACCAAGCAGGGCTACGCGGACCAGCTCTACACCGCGCTCAAGATGGGCAACCCGACGCTGAAGCTGGAGAAGCTAGGCTGCCCGGGCGAGACCACCACCAGCATGATCAAGGGCGGCATCTGCAAGTACGCCGACGGCTCCCAGTTGGCCCAGGCGGTGGCG
>JBOHCO010001380.1:0-1524 GCA_050698895.1 Streptosporangiaceae bacterium | reverse complement strand
CCGATGATTTGCGGCCCGCCGGCGAGTAGGTACCTGCATGGGACGAGGAGGAGTGGCCGTGACCGCCGCCAGGGACGAGTTCGAGCACCGGGCCGACCCGTATCGACGCGAGTTGCTCGCCCACTGTTACCGGATGCTCGGATCGGTCGACGAGGCTGAGGACCTGGTGCAGGAGACCATGCTGCGGGGCTGGCGCTCCTACGATCGCTACGACGGCCAGCGGGCCTCGCTGCGCACCTGGCTGTACCGCATCGCCACGAACGTGTGCCTGACCGCGCTGTCGGGGAAGAGCCGCCGGCCCCTGCCGTCGGGGCTCGGTGCGCCCGGGGAAGATACCGAGCAGGCCCTGGTCCCGGCGTTCGACGTCCCGTGGATTCAGCCGATGCCCGATGCGATGCTCGGCGCGGCGCCCGGCGACCCGGCCACGGCCGTCGGCCTCCAGGGCAGCCTGCGGCTGGCGTTCGTCGCGGCCATGCAGTACCTGCCGGCTCGCCAGCGCGCCATCCTGATCCTGCGCGAGGTGCTGGAGTTCTCGGCCGCCGAGGTGGCCGACATCCTGGCCACGACCCCGGCCGCGGTGAACAGCGGCCTGCAGCGGGCCAGGGCCCGGCTCGATGACGTCTCAGTCGCCGAGGACCGGATCACCGAACCATCCGACCCGGTAACCCGGGCCCTCATCGACCAGTACGTCGCGGCCTTCGAGACGGCTGATGTCCCGGCCCTGACCAGGCTGCTGACCGATCAGGTGGTCATGGAGATGCCGCCGGTCCCGCTGTGGTTCGTCGGCCCGGAGCACTACGGCCAGTTCATCGCCCGGGTCTTCCGGATGAACGGCCCGGACTGGCGCATGCTCCGCACCACCGCCAACGGCCAGCCCGCGGTCGGCGCGTACGTCCGCCGTGACCGGGACACCTACGAGGCCCACACCGTGCAGGTATTCAGCGTCACCCCGTCCGGGATCAGCCGCAACGTGGTCTTCTGGGACCCGCACCTGTTCGAGCTGTTCGGTCTGCCCGCCACCGCATAGGGGCTGTCATTAACGAAGTGCGTCTGTCGGTGGCGTGAAGGTACGTTGCTGAGGTGCCTGTACCGAGTGCGGGTCGTCCGGGCATTCCCACTCTGCCCTGGGAGTCGCTGTCTCATCGCCAGGTCCTGGCCGAGCTGGCCACAGCCGGCTGGGTGCCATGCGGGGTGGGCGACTGGGCGGTGCCGCTGCGGTCCCCGGACGGGACCGTCGCCGCGCGGGTATGTCCGTTCGACCCGGCGTACTGGGCGTTCGTGGAGCTGTGGGGCCGGTGCGACCTGGACGACGCCAGCATCTACCGGGCCGGCGACCGGCCGGTGCTGCTGGACGTCTACTGCATGGCCGGATCGGATCTGTACCGTGCGATTCTCGATGACGTCGCCGCGGTGCACCGCCGGATCCCGCGCGAGCGGATGCGCTACGCACTGGACATTCCGTACATCGCCCACTCCGACGCCGACGCCGACGCCCACGCCGACACCGACGCCCACGCCTACACC
>JBOHCO010001379.1:0-2163 GCA_050698895.1 Streptosporangiaceae bacterium | reverse complement strand
CGTCTATTACCTGATCGTGGTGCCGTACCGGGCCTACATGCTCAGGCGCGGCCGCGAGGTCTTCGGCGACCCGCAGCCGACCCGGGTCTGCCCCGACTGCCAGTCAGCGGATATACCAGCCAGGGCGACCAAGTGCCTGCACTGCGCCAGCGAGCTCACCCCCGTCGGCGGCTGAGTAGCGCACCCAGTAGCGCACCAGGGCAGTGCTTGAATGGCGGGGATGACTGACTACCGCGCCTCGTTCGACGCCGAGATCAGGTTCAGCAACGGCGGTGACCTGACCGCGCACGGGTTCCGCGTGGACCTGCCCTCGGCGGACGCCGGCGAGGGTGAGATCGCCGCGCTGTTCGTGGCCTCGCTGGGGCTGCTGATGACGGACGCGGTCCGGCTCAGCAACGTGCGGATCTTCGCCGAGCCGCACAAGGGCACCAGGGGCGGTCCGGCCGACCGCGGCCCCGGGCCTTCGCGGCCCGGAGGCCGGCTGGTCGAGCTCAGCCACGTGATCCGGGCGGGCATGGTGACCTACCCCGGCTTGCCCGGCCCGGCGATCACGCCGCACCTGAGCCGGGAGGACTCGCGCGCGCACTACGCGCCCGGCACCGAGTTCGCCATCGACCGGCTGACCCTGATCGGCAACACCGGGACCTACCTCGACGCGCCCTACCACCGCTACGCCGACGGCGCCGACCTGAGCGGCATCCCGCTGGACCAGACCGTCGACCGGCCCGCGGTGGTGGTCCGGGTCACCGGCGCGGCCCAGCGCGGCGTCGACGTCGGCGCGCTGGCCGCGGTCGAGGTCAGCGGCCGGGCTGTGCTGCTGCACACCGGTGACGACGCGCGCTTCGGCACCCCGGCCTACGCGCAGGACGCGCACTACCTGACCCGGGCGGGCGCCGCCTGGCTGGCCGAGCACGGCGCGGCCCTGGTCGGCATCGACGCGATCAACATCGACGACACCGCGGACCGCGAGCGGCCGGCGCACACGCTGCTGCTGGCGGCGGGCATTCCCGTCGTGGAGCACCTGACGGGGCTGGACCAGCTGCCGCCGACGGGGGCCTCGTTCACGTCGGCGCCGCTGCGGATCGAGAGCACGGGCACGATCCCGGTCCGGGCCTTCGCCCGCCTCCCCGTCTAGCCGCTCAGCAGCCAGTCCTCGGTGATCGGCGGCTCGGGCGGGCCGGCCCGCAGCCAGGTGTCGAGGGCGCGAGTCAGCGGACCCGGGTTCTTGCGCGACCGGGGGAACGCGCGGCTGCTGGTGAACAGCAGGCCCGCCGCGGGCAGCCCGGCCTGGAGTGCCTGCTGGAGGATGGGCTGGAAGTCCTTGACGTTCTCCGTCAGCAGCCAGCAGCCCCGGGCCACAGCGAGAGCGAACACGTCCTCGTCGGTCATGGCACGCAGGCTGGGCTGCTCGGCCACGCAGGATACGTCGTGGCCCGGGTCGCGCAGGGCCCCGGCGATGACCGGGGAGAACATCTCGTCAAGCAGCAGCCGGGCCGGCGCGGGCTCACTCATGACGGGCTCAGGAGATGAGCTGCCGGCGGACCCGCCACGCCTGCTCGGCGCGGGCCGAAGCCTCGTCGGCCGCGGCGATCTCGGCCTCGACCTCGTCCGGGTAGTCGCCGTAGTAGCTGACCGCGGTGGCGATGTGGCCGGGGTCGGCGGCGAACGACTCGGCGGCGGCGTCCAGGGCGGCCGGGCCGCGCTCGTCGATCTCGCGCAGGAACTTGATGACCTCCCAGACGTCCGGGCCGTAGGCGAGCGCGGCCCGGCGGCCGGACGGGCCGTCCTTGAAGATGATCCCCGGGTGGTCGGCCATCCGCAGGCCCTCGTCGATGAGCCGCTGGGCCAGCGCGGACGTGCTGGCCCCGGTCATCGACCGGGCCCGGCGGCGCAGCCGGTCAAGCAGGCTGTCGTCGAAGCGGATCGAGAGCGGCGCACTCATGCACTACATTGTAACTGACGTAATACAGACATGCACGCGAGGCCTGCGGGCCGCTACGCGGAGGCCCGGCGGGCGTATACCTCTATCTCGATTTTCATGCGGGGGTCGGCGAGGCCGCACACGAGCATGGTGGCGGCCGGGCGGACGGCGCCGAAACAGCGGCGCAGGACCGGCCAGCAGGGCTCGAAGTCCTCGCGCTCGGGCAGCAGGTAGCGCACCCG
>JBOHCO010001378.1:0-2164 GCA_050698895.1 Streptosporangiaceae bacterium | reverse complement strand
GTGCCCGTCGGCGGTCAGCACGGCGCCGGCCGCCTCGCCGTCCATCCGGCCCGCCCGCACCTCGTCCCGCAGCTGAGCCGCGGCCTCGCCGGGGGTAGCCGCGGGCCGGTGCGGCCGCGGCTCGGTCCGCGAATGGTAGAAGTCCGCCGCCGCCAGCACCCGCCCCTCGGGGCTCAGGGCGGTGCCCGACAGGCCGCGCGGGTAGCCGGAGCCGTCGAGTCGCTCGTGGTGCTGGCCGGCGATGGCGGCCAGCGGCGCGAGCGCGGCCGAGCAGGTCAGCATGCGCTCGGTGAGGTAGGGGTGCATGCGGACCCGCTCGTCCTCGGCCCGGCTGAGCACGGCGGGCTTATCCCAGATCGTGTTCGGCACGCCCAGGCGGCCGAGGTCGTGAACCAGCCCGGCCCGCCGGATGAGCGAGGCCGCCCGGTCGTCCAGCCCGATCCCGCCGGCGGCGGCGCCGGCCAGGTCGGCCACCCCGCGCGAATGGCCGATGGTGTACGGGGACTTCACGTCGCTGAAGTCAGCGATGGCCTCGAGCGCGGCATCAAGCTCCGGGCCGGCCAGCCGCATGCCCGTGGCCGGCGCGGCCCCGATCACGGCATCCCAGCTGCTGGCCTCGGCCAGCCCGTCGAGCAGCGCCGCCGCCTCGGCGGCGAAGACGTCGACCACGCCGGGATCGAACTGGGTGCCGCTGCGCTGCCTGGCCACCGCGACCGCGGCCTCGGTCCCGCCTGCGTGGTGGTACACCTCCACGACATCGGCCAGGGCGACCAGCCGGGCGTGCACCGCGATCTCCGGCCCCCTGGCGCCCTTCGGCACTCCCTTGCCGTCCCAGCGCTCAAAGGTCTGCTCGACGCTGTCCCTGACCTGCTGGGGCAGGCCCAGCCGCGCGGCCAGCCCGTCGGCCGCGATCCAGTGATTGTCCAGCATCGACTCCGCGGCCCGGCGGCCGTCGCCCAGGAAGCCGACCGCGAGCCGGCCACGCTCCGCGGCGGGCCGGCCGGCGCCCAGATGCCGGAGCATGAACAGGGGCCGGGCCAGGGGCGAGCCGAGGTCGACCCGGCGGAAGTCGGACTTGAGCGCGGTGTCATCCCCGAACCACTTCGCCTGCTCGTAGGCATCAACGTGACAGCCGACCCAGGCGATCAGGGACGTGTAGTAGACAACCTCACGATCGGCCTCGCCCAGCCCCATCAGCCCGGCCAGCCGCATCGAGATCAGGCACTGGCGCAGCACGTGCTCCATCGGCTGGCCCATGCCGAGGTCGGTCGCGAGGGACAGGACCGCCAGCAGTTCAGCCAGCCGGGCATCCGCGCGCGCCGCAGGCTCCCCCATACCCCGCATGCTAATCCGGGTCGGTCGCGCCGACGACGCGCGTCAGCAACTCGGCCATGACCGCCGCGTCTCGTGCAAAGATCTCGCGGTCGCGGTTATCGACGAATACGAACTAATCCGGCAATTGCCGCCGGCACTCGCGATAATTCCGCCGGCGCGCCAGGCGCGGGCGAACTCGAAATCGGCGTGAATCGACCACGGGTCAAATACGCGGCGGCGAACTCGGGTGCCCCCGGTCCTGTCCGCCGTTGTCCGCCGTCGCACGGCCTGCCGCTGAGCAGGCGGTCCGCGGCTGGCGCCCGTATGCGACGGTCATTCCCTCGCATTACGCATTAGCCCATAACGGACGCACCGGCTAACACCGGGGCATCGCTTTCGGCCGGCGGGTGAGAAGCTTTGGCGCGACTTCGCCAGGATAATGAATTTTATCCCGGCGAGGTCATGAGATCTTGGCGAAATTCATGTTTCAGGATGCAAATTGCGGCGTATGGTGGGCTCGATTTTGCAGCAGGTACCCAGGGGAGGGCTCGCCAATGAGGCTAGCTGGGCCGACCGGAACGAGAGCCGGCCGCGGAACGCGGCCGGTCGCGCGGAGCAAGGGGCGGCGACTGGCCGCGGCGGCGATCCTCGTCGCGAGCGCGTTAGCCGGTACCACCATGGTCGGCGTCCCGGCGGCGTCGGCCAGCAGTACCGAGACCGTCATCGTCACCTCCACCGGGCTGCTGAGCCCGGTGACCGCGGTGCTGGATGTCCTGGGCAAGGTGCTGACGCGGTTCCAGGTCATCGACGGGGTGGTGGCGTCGATCCCCACCGCGCTGGCCCCGGTGCT
>JBOHCO010001377.1:0-3418 GCA_050698895.1 Streptosporangiaceae bacterium | reverse complement strand
CTGGAGTACCGGCGCGGCGACCACACCGAGAAGACGGTGGACACCGACCGGAACAAGATCAAGCTGTTCCTGGACTGACTGGAGGACCAGCCCGCAGCATCGGAGCAGGAGTGAACCTCCAGCCCGTCAGGGTCGGGCATACCCTCCCGAAAGGTGTCCGCCCAGACCAGGGGGAGTGTCGGCCTGGCTGTCGTGGAAGACCCGTTCATGACCCGCGATCGGTTGGATGGCGGCAGGACCGGCCGGGTGGTGTTGGTAACAAACCGGAAACTTGACGCGGTTGCCATTGTGGATGACATCGCCGTCAGCCATCGTTACGGCCAGGAGCCTGGCCACGTGTGGGATCAGCTGGACATCATGAGCGGGTATTCGCCGTGCGCGAGCGGCAGGCACTGGGGTCGGCGCGGCCGGGTGCATCCCGTTCGCCGTCTGGCGTGGCAAGCCCTGGGTGCTGCTGGCCGAGCGGAGCAAGACCGTGCAGCACGGCGGCACCTGGGCAGGCTGCGGCGGGGCCGTCGAGACCGGCGAGACCCCTGGGCGGCTGCCAGGCGCGAGCTGGCCGTTCGCCGTCCGGGTACCGCTAGGCCCGCAGAGCCGGCTGCCGGAGGCCAGGCCGCTGGATCGCTGGGAGACGTCCCGCGTGCGCTGGGTCGCGCCGGGCGACGTCGGGCGCTACAAGCTGCACCCGGCCATGCCGTTGGCCTGGCACGCGCTGAGCCCCGTCATCACCAAGGAGTCAAGCAGCGCCATGAACTGCCCGGCCAGCAGCACGATCAGCATCAGCCAGCGCCCCCGCGCGGCCGTGGCCGGATCCCGCACCAGTGGATCGGTAATGGTCATGAGAGCAGCCTGTGCCCGGAGCGGCGATCGTGGTGAGAGCCTGCTGATCCTGGTGTTACCACTACCCGGCTAGAGTCGGCAGCACGAAGGCAACGGCGCTCAGCGGGAGGCAGCGTGGCGAGTTCGTATGTGACCGTCGGATCCGGGGACCACCACGTCCTGGCCATCCACGGCTGGTTCGGCTCGGCCCGCGGCTGGAGCTCGTTCCCCGACTTCCTCGACGGATCGGCCTACACCTACGTGTTCATGGACCTGCGCGGGTACGGCGACCGCATGCGGGTCGGCGGCGAGTTCACCGTCGACGAGGTGGCCGCCGACGCGCTCGCCGCGGCCGACGAGCTGGGCTGGGACCGGTTCTCGCTGGTCGGGCACTCGATGGGCGCGAAGTTCGCCCACCGGGTGCTGCTGCAGGCGCCGGACCGGGTGCGCGCGCTGGTCGGCCTCAACCCGGTGCCGGCCGGGGCGACGCCCTTCGACGAGCAGGGCTGGGCGCTGTTCTCCGGCGCGCCGTCCAATCCCGGCAACCGGGCCGCGATCATCGACTTCACCACCGGGAACAAGCTGACCAAGACGTTCATCAACCGCGTGGTGCAGCACTCGCTGGACAACTCCACGGTCGAGGCGTTCGCCGCCTACCTGCAGGCCTGGGCGAAGTCGGACTTCAGCGCCGAGGCCAAGGTGGACACCGCCACGCCGGTCAAGCTGATCGTCGGCGTGAACGACCCGGCGCTGTCCGCCGACGTCATGGAGCAGACCTGGCGGGTCTTCTTCCCCGATGCCGAGCTGACCATCCTGCCCGACGCCGGGCACTACCCGATGTTCGAGTCCCCGGTGTCGCTGGCCACGTCCATCGAGGAGTTCCTGGGACGCGCATGAGCGGGAGTCCGGCCCGGCCGGACACCGAGCTCGTCTTCGACCCGGCCACCTACACCCAGGGCGTGCCGTTCGACGCCCTGGCCCGGCTGCGCCACGCCGCCCCGGTCGTGTGGGTGGCCGAGATCCCGGTCCTGGGCTGGCCGGAAGGTCCCGGGTTCTGGCTCGTGCTCCGGCACGCGGACGTCGAATCGGTGCTCAAGCGGCCTTCGCTGTTCTCCTCCGCGCTCGGCGCGACGCAGATCCGGGACCCGGCCACGCCGCAGGCGCTCAGCTACGTGCGGCGGATGATGCTCAACATGGACCCGCCGGAGCACGCCCGGCTGCGGCGGCTGCTGAGCCGCTCGTTCACCCCGCGGGCCGTGGCCAAGCTGGAGGACCGCATCCGCGGGCACGCGCGGGCCATCTGCGACCGGGTCTTCTCCGGCCCGCGGGGCGAGGTCGACTTCGCCCAGGAGGTGGCCGCGGACCTGCCCCTGCTCACCCTGGCCGACGTGCTCGGCGTGCCCGAGCAGGACCGCTGGCTGCTGTTCGACTGGTCCAACCGGGTCATCGGCTACCAGGACCCCGACTACGCCACGTCGGCCGAGTTCGACCCGGCCGGCGCCACGCCCATGGCCCGCGAGGCCATCGCGCTGCGGCCCGCGCCCGGCGCCGGCGGCCGGATGCCCGACCCCCGGACCCGCGAGGGCATGCCTGACCTGTACGCCTACGCGCACCTGCTGGCCGGCCAGAAGCGGCGGCACCCCGGCGACGACGTGATGTCGATCCTGCTGGCCCAGGTCGACGACGACGGCGGCCGCGTCTCGGTCGAGGAGTTCGAGAACATGTTCTGGCTGTTCGCGGTGGCCGGCAACGAGACGCTGCGCAACGGGCTGCCCGGCGGCTGCGTCGCCCTGCTGGAGCACCCGCGGGAGCAGGCCGCGCTGCGCGCCGAGCCCGGCCTGATGGCGCTGGCCGCCGACGAGATGCTGCGCTGGTGGACGCCGGTGATGACGTTCCGCCGGACCGCCACCGCCGACTGCGAGCTGGGCGGGCAGCGCATCGCCGCCGGGGACAAGGTGGTCGTGTCGTTCACCTCGGCCAACCGCGACGAGGCCGTGTTCGCCGAGCCGGGCCGGTTCGACCCGCGGCGGCAGCCCAACCCGCACCTGGTCTTCGGCCACGGGCCGCACTTCTGCCTCGGCTCCCACCTGGCCAGGGCCCAGATGCGGGCGCTGTTCACCGAGGTGCTGGCCCGGACCTCGACGCTGGACTACGCCGGCCAGCCGGCGTTCCTGCGGTCCAACTTCCAGCGGGGCATCAAACGGCTCCCGGTGGCCTGGACCGCCTGACCCCTAGCCAGCCGGTGCCGCCTCGGGGACCCGGAACAGGGTCAGGGCCAGGGCCGGGCCGAACACCGGGTCGGCCAGCGGCAGCGCCAGCCGGTACCGCCCCGGCAGCATCGCCCGCAGCCCGGCCGGCGGCCGGGTCACCCTGGTCGACTCCACCACCCGCAGGCCGAGCCGCTCCAGCTCGCGGGGGTCATCGCAGGACCAGGCCCACTTAGCCGGGATGTTCTTGCGCGCGGCCATCTTGTGCTGCTGGTCAAGGGTCCGGCGCGGGTAGCTGTCCAGCGCCACCAGCGCGCCGGGGAACCGCTGCGCGATCCGGCTCAGCACCCGGTGCACGTCGGCCTCGGGCAGGTAGGCCAGCACGCCCTCGA
>JBOHCO010001376.1:0-3572 GCA_050698895.1 Streptosporangiaceae bacterium | reverse complement strand
CTTGGGCGCCTCGTTGTTCACCACCTTGCCGCCGATGCGCAGCTCGCCCTCGCTGATGTCCTCCAGGCCCGCGATCATGTTGAGGGTCGTGGACTTCCCGCAGCCCGACGGGCCGACCAGGATCATGAACTCGCCGTCGGCGATGTCCAGGTTCATCTTGTCGACGGCCAGGGCGCCGTCGGGGAATCTCTTGGTGACGTTTTCCAGGATGATCTCGGCCACTGCTACTCCTTTGCCTGCTGACGTCCGGCTAGCCCTTGACCGCGCCGGACGTCAGCCCGGCCACGATGCGGCGCTGGAAGAACACGACGAAGATGATGATCGGGATGGTGATGACGACCGCGGCCGCGGCGATGGGGCCGGTCGGCACGGTGAACTGCGAGCTGCCGCTGAAGAACTCGATGGCGGCCGGCGCGGTCCGGGAGGACAGCGTCGAGGTGAACGAGATCGCGAACAGGAACTCGTTCCAGCAGAACAGGAACACCAGGATCGCCGTGGTGACCATGCCCGGCGCCGCCAGCGGGGCGATGACCAGGGTGAACGCCTGGAACGGGCTCGCGCCGTCGACCTTGGCCGCCTTCTCCAGCTCCCAGGGGATCTCGCGGAAGAACGCTGACAGGGTGTAGATGCCCAGCGGCAGCCCGAAGGCGACGTAGGGGATGATGAGGCCGGGCCAGGTGTTGAACAGGTGCAGGTAGCGCTCGATGTTGAACATCGGGGTCACGAGCGCGATCTGCGGGAACATCGCGATGAGCAGGGCCATCCCGATGAGCACGCCCTTGCCGGGGAAGTTCAGCCGGGCGATCGCGTACGCGGCCATCGACGCGAAGACGACGGCGATGAGCGTCGCGATCAGGCCGATGCCGATGGAGTTGACCAGCGGCCGGATGAACTGCGAGGTCTCCAGGATCTGCTGGTAATTGGACGTGGTCCAGGACTTGGGAATGAACGAGGGATCGAGGATCGCCGCCGGCGTCTTGAACGACAGCGAGACCATCCAGAGCACCGGGATCAGGGCCAGCGCGATGACGACGAAGTTCGCCGTCCCCCAGCCGGTCTTCTGACGGGGCGTCGTCATGACGGCCATCAGCCCGTCACCTCCTGTTCATGTTGGTGCCGGGGGCCGCCGTGCCGAAGCCCTTGATGAACGCGAAGGCGATGATCGCCACGCAGATGAAGATGAGGATCGAGATGGTCGACCCGATCCCCAGGTTGAGCGCGTTGAACAGGTTGTCGTAGCCCAGGATCGAGACCGAGCCGGTCCCGTTGGCCCCGTTGGTCAGGATGAAGATGTTGTCGAAGATCCGGAACGAGTCCAGCGTCCGGAACAGCAGGGCGACCAGGATGGCCGGCTTCATCAGCGGCAGCGTGATCTTGGTGAAGCGCTGCCAGGCGGTGGCGCCGTCCACCTTGGCCGCCTTCTGCAGGTCCTCGGGGACCAGCGACAGCCCGGCCAGCAGCAGCAGCCCCATGAACGGCGTGGTCTTCCAGATCTCGGCCACGATGATCACGGTGATGGCGGCGACCTGGTGGGTCAGCGGCGCGCTGTAGTTGAACGCCGCGGACAGGTAGCCCTGGCCCGGCGTCCAGGCGTACTGCCAGCCGTAGGCCGCGGCCACCGTCACGATGCCGTACGGGATGAGCGCGGCGGTGCGCACCGTGCCCCGGCCGAACAGGGTGCGGTGCATGAGCATCGCCAGCAGCATGCCCAGCACCAGCGTGATGGCGACCGAGAAGACCGTGATGATCACGGTCACCGAGAGCGCCTGCCACCAGTACGACGAGCTCAGCACGGCACCGTAGTTACTGAACCCGACGAACTTGACCAGCTGCGGATACGCCAGGTTGTACTTCTCCAGCGACAGGAAGACGGCGTAGATGACCGGGTAGGCGGTGACCGCGAGCATCACGATGACGGCCGGCGCGCACAGCAGCCAGCCGAGCCGGCGCTCGGCCCTGGCCCCCTCCGACAGCGGCCGCCTGCCCTTGGCCTTCGCCTTCCCGACCGCGCCGGCGGTGGCCGCCTCGGTGCTCGCGCTCACGGGACCAGTCCCTTCCCTTGCAGGGCTTCATTGATCTGGCTGACCATTGACTGCTCGGTGCCGGTCGGGTCGATGCCGGCCGGCGGCGAGATCAGGTGCGAGATGTCGATGGACACCACCTGGTAGAACGGGGTTTTGGGCCGCACGCTGGCGTTCTCCAGCGCCTTCAGGATGACGGCGTGGAACGGGTAGTCGGCGAACAGCTTGGGGTTGCTGTACAGGCTGGTGATGGTCGGCGGGACGCCGCCGACGTTGGCCCCGATGATCTGGTTCTCGGGGCTTCGCAGGCACAGGGCGGCCTGGAAGGCCAGGGCCTTGTGCTGCGAGTAGGCGCTGACCGCCAGGTCGGTGCCGCCGATCGTCACCTTGGCCGGCTGGCCGGGGATGACCTCCGGGTACAGCGCGTACTTGAAGTGCTTGAACAGCGCGGGGTTGTCTGCCTTCATGGCCGGCCAGACGAACGGGTAGTTCAGCTCGAACGCCGCCGTGCCGCCCTCCATGGCCAGCCGGTTCTGGTTCTCCATCTGCACGTTGAGCGACGGGTCGGCAGCCGCGGAGGTGGCCATCTGCTTCATGATCGACAGCGCCTTGATCGCGGGCGCGCCCAGCGCGGCCTTGCTCGCGTCCGGGCTCAGGATCGTGCCGCCCGCGCTGGACACCATGGTGTTGAACCACACCGTGGCGCCCTCGTACTGCGCGCCCTGGATCTCGATGTAGTGCGGCTTGCCCTCCTTGGCCAGGTGCTCGGCGTCGGAGATCATCTGGGCCCAGGTCGTGGGCGGGGTCTTCACCAGGTCGGAGCGGTACCACAGCAGCTGGGTGTTGCTGTTGTCGGGCACCGCGTAGAGCTTGCCCTTCCAGATCGCCGTCTCCAGGGCGGGCTTGAGCGTGCCGTCCTCGGCCTGCGCCTTGTACGCGCCGGTCCACGGCTCGATCCAGCCGGCCTGGGCGAACTCCGACTCCCAGGTCACGTCCAGCCCCAGGATGTCCATGGTGTTGTCGTGCGCGGCCAGCCGCCGGACCATCTGCTGGCGCTGGCCGTCGGAGGCCTGCGGCAGCACCTGGTAGGAGATCTTGTACTTGCCGTGGCTCTGCGCGTTGCAGTTGTCGATGGCCTGCTGGGTGGCGCCCGAGTTGTCGGGATAGAAGTAGAAGTTCAGCGTCACCGGGCCCGTGCTGGCCCCGGCCGTGCCGCACGCCGCCAGCCCCGAGCAGGCCAGCGCCACGGCCGCCAGCCCCGCCCAGGACCGCCGCCTGAAGTGGGGCAGGCGGCCGCGGCGAGCGCGGTGCTCCGGTCTGTCCTTGTCAGCCTTCATCATCTTCCCTTCACCGAGGTTCCTGAGGTGCCCACGGGGACCCGACTGGGTCCCTGTCTGGGTCCCGGCCTGAACTGTGCGATGTTCCTGCGGCCATCACGACCTTCCGGTTAATTCACTTTTTAAACATCCGCCTCATAAGACGCAGTTGATCCGGTATGCGGCCCGGCGCCCCGGGCCGCTGCTGTCGGCCACCGGACGCACGGCCTGCGGG
>JBOHCO010001375.1:0-1180 GCA_050698895.1 Streptosporangiaceae bacterium | reverse complement strand
GCCGTCAGCTGCCCCCGTGACTGACGGCCCGCCGCCTCACCCAGCCACCTCGACCCAGCCATCCCGACCCAGCCATCCCGACCCAGCCGGACCGGAACAGAGAGGACGTCCCGATGACGACAACCACCCGCTCCGCGGCACCCGGCGCGCGGCGGTCCGCCGACACCGCGGCCGGCCGGCCGCTGCGCACCTGGCGCACGGCCGTGGGGCTGACCGCGCTGGCCGGCGGCGCGGCCATCGTGGCCGGCTGCCTGCTGCCGTGGGCCACCGCGTTCGCCGGGCTGGTCGAGATCCCCGGCATCCGCGGCAGCAACGGCAAGCTGCTCGCGGTGGCGGGCGTCCTCCTCGTGGCGTCCGGCATCGGGCACCTGGTCCGGGGCGACGCGGTCAGCCGCTGGCTGATCGGCGTGCTGGGCACGGCCGCGGCGGGCTACTCGGGGTACCTGCTGCTCCGCCTGGTCGGCAGCCTGCGGTCGGGTCTCGGCGACTCCATGCTGCTGATCCGGGGCGGACCGGGCCTGTGGGTGGTGGCCGGCGGCGGACTCATCTGCCTGGGAACCATGTTCTTTCCCGCCTCGTCGCAGTCCGGCTTGCGGGCCTTGCGGGCGGACGGCGCGAGCCTGGCCGCGTGGGCGGCGGACCGGGCCTCGGCCGGGCCGCGGCGCTGGCTGCAGCTGGCCCTAGGCCTGGTGTGGCTGGTGGACGCGGCGCTGCAGTTCCAGCCGTTCATGTTCACGCGCGGGTTCGTCACCCAGGTCATCGACCCGGCCGCCATGGGCAGCCCCGGCGTGATCTCGCGCTCGGTGATGGGCACGGGCCAGCTCGTGCTGACCCACCCGGCGCTGTTCAACGCGGCGTTCGCCACCATCCAGCTGGCCCTGGCGGCCGGCCTGCTCTGGCGCCGGACCACCCGCCTGGCCCTGGCCGGCACCATCGTCTGGGCGCTGGGCGTGTGGTGGCTGGGCGAGGGCCTGGGCGGCCTGCTGACCGGCACGGCCAGCCCGGTCACCGGCGCACCGGGCGCGGCACTGCTCTACGTGGTGATCGCCGTGCTGGCCTGGCCCCGGCGCGCCGACCGTGACCGGGCCGGCAGCACCACCAGCAGCAGCACCTCCAGCGGCACCTCCAGCATCGCCGACGGCAGCCCCGCCGGCCCGCGCGCCGCCCGCCTGGCCTGGGC
>JBOHCO010001374.1:0-2640 GCA_050698895.1 Streptosporangiaceae bacterium | reverse complement strand
CAACAGCGCCAGCCAGTCCGGGGCGGTCCCGTTCCTGGACATCGGCAACCGCGACATCCTGGCCGGCGCGCAGTACGACCCGCAGATACTCGCCGGGCTGTCCGCCACCCAGATCGCCGCCCAGCTGGGGGATCCCTCAACCCCGGTGGCCAAGGCGATCGACGGGTCCGCCCGGCTGATCATCGCCGCTATCACCCACCTGCTGCACAGCCCGGCCGCCCGCGGCTAGCGCTAGCGGTCACGCGCCGGACAGCACGTGCCCGCCGGCCTCGTCGAGCGCCGCGGTCAGCGCCGAGTCGGTCAGCGGCTGGGCGCTCGTCACCGTCAGCCGGGACTCGCCGCCGGGCACCAGCTCCACCGCGACGTCGGCGACTCCGGCCAGGCCCCCGAGCTCGCTGGTCACGGCCCGGACGCAGTGCTCGCAGGTCATCCCGGTCACGGTGTACACCGAGGTGGTCATCGCGTGCCCTCCAGGACTCGGCGCAGGCGCAGGCTGTTACCGACCACGAAGGTCGAGGACAAAGTCATCGTCGCGGCCGCGATCAGCGGGTTCAGCAGCCCGGTCGCGGCCAGGGGAATCGCGGCCAGGTTATAGCAGAACGCCCAGCCCAGATTGCGGCGGATCGTGCTGAAGGTAGCCCGGGCGAGCCGGATCGCGTCCGGCACGATCCCCAGGTCGTCGCGCAGCAGGATCAGGTCCGCCGCGGTGATGGCGACGTCGGTACCCGAACCGATGGCCAGCCCGAGGGTCGCGGCGGCCAGGGCGGGCCCGTCGTTGACGCCGTCGCCGACCATGGCCACCCGGTGGCCGGCGGCGCGCAGCCCGGCCACGAACTCCGCCTTCTGGTCCGGCCGGACCTCGGCGATGACCTCGTCGATGCCGGCGGCGGACGCCACCGCCCGCGCGGTGGCCTCGCTGTCGCCGGTCAGCAGGACCGGCCGCAGGCCGAGCCGCCGCAGCTCGGCGACCGCGCCGCGGGCCGACGGCCGGACCGCGTCGGCCACCGCGACGGCGCCCCTGGCCCGCCCGTCCCAGCCGACCAGGACCACCGTGCGGCCAGCCTCCTCCCAGGCGGCCCGCTGCTGGCTCAGCTCGGCCGCGATGGTCAGCTCGCGCTCGCGCAGCAGCCGCTCTCGACCGACGATCACCTCGACGCCGTCGACGACCGCCCGCGCCCCCAGTCCCGGCAGGGCCCGGAAGCCGTCGGCCAGGGCCGCGGCCGGGCCGGGGGGTCCGGCTTCGGCGGCAATGGCGGCGGCCACCGGGTGCTCGGAGGCCCGCTCCACCGCCGCGGCCAGCGCCAGCAGCTCCTCGCGGCCGGTCCCGGCGGCCGTCGCCACGCCGGTCACGGTCATCCGCCGGTGGTCACCGTCCCGGTCTTGTCCAGCACCACGGTGTCGATCGACCGTGACGCCTCCAGCGCCTCGCAGCCCTTGATGAAGATCCCGAGCCGCGCGCCCCGGCCGCAGGCCACCACCAGCGCGGCCGGGGTGGCCAGGCCCAGCGCGCACGGGCAGGCGATGATCAGCACGGCCAGCGCGGCACCGAACGCGTGGCCCGCCCCTCCCTGGCCAGCAGGGCTCCCGGCGAGCAGCCAGCCGGCCAGCCGGCCAGGGTCAGCGCCGCGCAGGCCAGCACGGCGGGGACGAACACCGCGCAGACCCGGTCGGCCAGCCGCTGGATGCCCGCCTTGCCGGCCTGGGCCTGCTCGACCATCTTCACCAGGTGCGCCAGCCGGGTCTCCGCGCCCACCTTGTCGGCGCGGACCACCAGGCGGCCGGCCGTCGCGATCGTGCCGCCGGTCACGGCGTCGCCGGGGGCCGCGTCGACCGGGACCGACTCGCCCGTCATCATGCTGCGGTCCACCGCCGACTGGCCGAACAGGACCTCGCCATCGGCGGCGATCCGCTCCCCCGGCCGGACCACGAACCGCTGGCCCGCCCGCAGCAGGCCGGCCGGGATCCGCCGCTCGGTTCCGCCGTCGTCCAGGACGCAGACGTCCCGGGCGCTGGCCGCGGCCAGGTCCCGCATGGCCTGCCCGGCGGTGCGCCGGGCCTTCGCCTCATACAGCCGGCCGGCCAGCAGGAACGTGGTCACCGACGCGGCTACTTCGAGGTAGATGCCGCCGCCGGAGCCGTGCAGCAGGTTCGCCAGGCCGCCGTACTGACGGCTGGGCCCCGCCCCGCCCCGGCCCGGAGACCGCGGTCCAGCACGAACATGGCGTACGCCGACCAGCCGCAGGCGGCCAGGATGCCCAGCGACACCAGCGTGTCCATGGAGGCCGACAGGTGCCGAGCCTGCCGCAGCGCGGCCTGGTGGAACGGCCAGGCCGCCCAGGTGGCGACCGGCAGGGCCAGCGCGACCAGCAGCCACTGCCATCCCGGGAACCGGGTCCAGGCGAAGACCGACAGCATGATGGACAGGTCGGTCAGCGGGACGAAGAAGACCAGGGCCAGGATCAGCCGGCGGCGCAGCCGCCGGACCGCGGCCTCGGCGGCTTCCGTCCCGATGTCCATGCCCGCCGCGGCACTGTCTCCGGCCGGGACGGTCACGTCCGCGGTGTAGCCGGCCGTCTCTACCACGTCGATGAGGTCGCGCGCCCCGACCTGCGGCGGGGCGGTGACGTACGCCCGTTCGGT
>JBOHCO010001373.1:0-1965 GCA_050698895.1 Streptosporangiaceae bacterium | reverse complement strand
GGCCCGGCCCAGGCCGTCCAGCAGCCGTGCCGCGTTGCCGGTCAGCAGCCGCCGGCCGCCCGGCGACAGCGGCGCGCTGGCCAGCACCGCCTGGTATTCCTGCTCGGCCGCGGTCATCGCGGCCAGGTCCGCGGGCACCGCCTGGTCCGCGTAGACCCGCCGCAGCGCGTCGGCGACACCGGCGTCGATCCGCTGGCCGTCGGTGACCGGCCCGAGGTCGGCCGGGGTCAGCCCGTCCGGTCCCGGCGTGCGCCGGCCGACCACCTCATGCGCGGCCGGCAGCAGGCCGGCCACCCGCTGGCCCGCCGGTGACGCCGCGGCCCAGTCGCGCTGGCTGAGCGCGGCCAGCTGGTCCGGCCCGCCGATGAGCACCAGGAGCCGGCCGTAGACAGCCCGCAGATCAGGCCAGGGCAGTGCCTCGATCGCGGCCCGGAACTCCGCCGTGCTGGCCGGCCCGCCGGGTGCGGAGAACCGCTCGATCAGCTCGCGCGCCCGGACCTCGGGACCGAGGTAGTGCTCGGCCTCGTACCGGGCCTCGAAACGATCCCACACCTCGCCCCGCCGCCCTTGCGCAGCCCGCCCGCCATCGGCCGCACCCCGATCCAACCACGGGCCGGGTCCGCCCCGCGACGGCCAAGATCCCCGGCCTTCCGCACCACACGTCCCGCCCGCAACGCATGCCTCATCAGTTCAGCGGAGCTCACCTTGGCCCGCGCGGAGGGCAGTCGGCCGCGACTGATGTGGCCGGCGGGTCGTGCGGGGGCCGGGGTCACGTTGCGGAGGCATGCCGAGGACGTGTCGCACGATCAAGTCCTTGTGGGTGTCCCGTTGCAGACACTCTGGCGTTAGCAACGGGACACCCACGACCTTGATCACCAGATGCGCGGATGCCTGTGTGGCGCGGGGTGACCACGGGGCTCGGGAGACGCGCAGGTGCGAGGCCCGCGCCCGGCCAAGCCGGCCCCGGGCCGACCAGCCCGGGCCAGGACAGCCAGGCGCCAGGCCGGCCTGGGCGGGACTACCAGAGCACGAGGAGTCCACGACTGCTCGCCTGAGCTACTGAGCTAGCGGGCGGCCAGCCACTGCGCGATGTCGGCCACCGCCGCCGGGTCCACGTGCTGCGGCGGGTCGTACTCGGCCGGCGACGAGCGCCCCGAGCCGGGGAAGAACAGGTGGTTGTCCGCCTGGCAGACCCGGATCGCGACGTCGTCCCGGTGCCCCAGCCCGGCCCGCCACCGGGCCAGGTCGTCGGCCACCGTGACCTGGTAGTCGCGTCCGCCCTGGAGGATGAGCACCGGCCGGCCCAGCCCGGCCGCCGTCGCCACCGGGTCGTAGTCCCGCAGGTCCAGCCAGAACGACGCCGGCCACCCGAACGGCAGCTCGGCGGCCGGCGTCGTCGCGGCCAGGTCCGGCCCGCCCGCCAGGGCCGCCTGGCGCACCATGGTGTCGGCGAACGCCGCGGCGGCCGGATCCGCCTCGGCGATGTAGCGCGCGACCCGGACCGCCTTGTCGGCCATCGGCTCCGCGTCCCCGGCCAGCAGCACCAGCCCGGCCACCGAGCCCTCGGCCGCCGCCACCCGCGGCGCCACCCGGCCGCCGAGGCTGTGCCCGAGCACGAACACCCGGCCCGGATCCACGCCCGGCTGCCGCTGGAGCAGGCGGACCGCGGCCACCGCGTGCGGCACGTACTCGTCGGTCACCGTGAAGCCGCTGGCCTGCGCCACCTGATCCGGATGGGCGAACGTCACCTTGTCGAACCGCAGCACCGCCACGCCCCGGCTGGCCAGTCCCCAGGCCACGTCCTTGAGCGGCTTGTTTACCCCGGCCGTCTCGTCCCGGTCGAACGGGCCGCCCCCGCCGAGCAGCACGACGCCGGGGCACCCGCCGGCCCGGCGCCAGGCGCGGCCAGGGCCCCGCCGGCGCGGCCGGCTGATCGTGGCCGGGACCGCACCGGGCCCGGTGCCA
>JBOHCO010001372.1:0-1333 GCA_050698895.1 Streptosporangiaceae bacterium | reverse complement strand
CCGGCGTGCAGCGCGCCCATGGTCGGCACCAGCACCACGGGGCCGGCCATGGTGGCGCGCGCGGCGGCCAGGCCGACCCTGGTCCGGGCCAGCATCGGCCTCACCGCGGCGCCCCGGCCAGCACGTCCAGCAGGCGCTGGGCGTCCGGCGCCGGCAGCATCCCGGTGGCCAGCGCGCGGTCGGCGGTGAGCCGGGCCAGCGCCAGGTAGGCGGGCAGGGCCTCGGGCGCGGCGGCGCGCAGCGCGGCCAGGTGACCGGCCACGGTGTCGGCGTCACCGCGGGCCACCGGCCCGGTCAGCGCCGCGTCGCCCAGCCGCAGCGCGTTGTCCAGGGCCGCCCCGAGCAGCGGGCCGAGCATCCGCGGCGGGTTGGCCACCCCGGCCTCGGCCAGCAGGTCGCAGGCCTGCACGACGAGCGTGACCAGGTGGTTCGCGGCCCCGGCCAGCGCGGCGTGGTAGAGGTCGCGGACCTCCTCGGCGATCACGACCGGCTCGCCCCCCATCTCCACCACCAGCGCCTGGGCCACCGGCAGCAGCGGCTCCGGGGCGGTGACCCCGAACGAGATGCCGGCCAGCCGGTCCACGTCGTCGGGCCGCCCGGTGAAGGTCATCACCGGGTGCAGGGCCAGCGGCATCGCGCCCAGGCGCACGGCCGGCTCCAGCACCGCCAGCCCGTGCCGGCCGCTGGCGTGGGCCAGCATCCGGCCGGACAGCTCGGCGCCGGTGGTGGCCAGGCCGGCCACCAGGCCCGGCAGGACATCGTCAGGCACCGTCAGCAGCACCAGGTCGGCGCTGGCCACGACCTCCTCGGGACGCCGGACCGGCGTGCCGGGCAGGATCTTCTCCACCCGCCGCAGCGAGGTCTGCGAGACGGCCGACACCGCCTCGATGCGGTGCCCGGCCCGCATCAGCGCGGCGGCCAGCGCGGTGCCGACCCGGCCCGCGCCGACCACGCCGACACCCAGCTCCGCGGGATGGGCGGCGGGACGGCCCGGCTCAGGCTGACTGACCTGGTCAGAAGCGTCGGAGTTGGTCATCTCGTTCCAGTCCTTGCCTGGTACCGGACGGGCGACACTGGGAGATCAGCATAACCACCGCCCGCGGGCGGCGCGGCGCCGTTCACCGCCAGTCTGCCTGACGGTCACCCGACGGGCGGTCCTGGTCCTCGGGCGGCCGGCGAGCCCGGCAGCAGCGCTCCAGGTAGAGTGCCCCGGACAGCAGCGCGATGGCCGCGGCCACGGTCGCGGTGGCGGCGTAGGCGTCATGCCGCGGCACCGCCTTGTCCAGCAGCCCGGTCACGTAGATGGCGAACCCGGCGGCCAGGCCGCCCAGCG
>JBOHCO010001371.1:0-1597 GCA_050698895.1 Streptosporangiaceae bacterium | reverse complement strand
CCCAGCGGGCTGACCGCCAGGCCGGAGTCGGCCAGCCACTCGACGTTGCGGATCGCGCCCAGGGCCAGCACGGCCACGTCGGCGTCGATCGTCTCGCCGCCGGCCAGCGTCACGGCGCGGAGCTTCCCGCCGGACCCTTCCAGGGCCTCGACGGTGGTCCCGGTGCGCAGGTCCACCCCGCTGCGCCGGTGCAGGCCGGCGGCGACGTCGCCGACCACGCCGCCGAGCGCCCCGGCCAGCGGCGCCTCGCCGCGCTCGATGACGGTGACCGGGATGTCCCGGTGGCGGCAGCCGGAGGCGATCTCCGAGCCGGTGAACCCGGCGCCGATGACCACGACCCGGCGCGGCCCGGCGGCCAGCAGGCCGGCCAGGCGGGCGGCGTCGGCCTGGGTCCGCACGCCGCAGACCCCCTCGAGCCGGGCCTGCTGGTGGTCGGGCCAGGGCACGTTGCGTACCCCGGTGGCGATCAGCACCTGGTCGTAGGGGATGCGGGTGCGGTCGGCCAGCACGACCTCGCGGGCGGTGCGGTCGAGCCGGGTGGCGGGCGTGCCGAGCCGCCAGGTGGGCTGGCCGTGCTGGCCGTCCTGGCCGTCCTGGCCGTTCTGGCCGTTCTGGCCGTCGTGCTCGAGGCGGGGCAGGAACGTGTGATCGGCCGGGACCCAGCCGCTGAGCACCTGCTTGGACAGGGGCGGCCGGTCGTAGGGCGGTTCCTGCTCGTCGCCCACGATGGTCAGGGCGCCGGCGAACCCCTCCTCGCGCAGGGCCCGCGCGCCCTCCAGGCCGGCCAGCGAGGCGCCGACGATGACGATGCGGCCGGGCTGGCTGGTCACCGGCTTAGTCACCGGCTTTCACTGATCGCTCCGGCGGGCTCGACGGTGATCGCCTGGACCGGGCACGCGGCGGCCGCGCGGTTCACCCGCTCGCGGGCCTCGTCGGACGGGTTCGGGTCATACATCAGCCCCTCAGGCCCGCTGAGGCGGAACACATCGGGTGCCAGGAAGGCACACTGGGCATATCCCTGGCACACGGCTAGGTCAACGACGGCACGCATGATTACCCCCCGTAGTTCCGGGGTTCGAGTACAGCACCGGTTGGACGGCGGTTCAAGCGCCGGTGATCGCGAGGTTCTGCCTGTTCAGAGGCATTGCGGGAGGAAACAGGTGCGGCTCATCGTGGTGGGTGGCGGGATCGTCGGCGCGGCCTGTGCTTATACAGCCAGTAACCTCGGCGCGCAGGTCACGCTGATCGACGCGGGCCGGGACGGGCAGGCCACCGCGGCGGGCGCGGGCATCATCTGCCCGTGGTCCGACCCGGCGCCAGACCCGGCCCGGTACGCGCTGGCCTGCGCGGCGGCCCGCGAGTACCCGGCGCTGGTCGCGGAGCTGGCCGAGCGGGGCGAGCCGGACGTGTCCTACCGCCGGGTCGGCGCGCTGCTGCTGCCCGGCTCCGAGGAGCTGGCCGAGGCCGCGCTCGGGCGGCTGACGGAGCGGCACGCGGCCACGCCGGAGATGGGCTCGGTGCAGCTGCTCAGCGGCGCGCAGGCCCGCGAGCTGTTCCCGCCGCTGGGGCCGGTGCCCGCCGCGGTGCACATCTCGGG
>JBOHCO010001370.1:0-2382 GCA_050698895.1 Streptosporangiaceae bacterium | reverse complement strand
CTCCGGTGGATCGATGCGACCCGCCGCCGGCCGGACCTCCGTGCCATCCGCATCGCTGAGGTCGTTGACCTGCTAGCCTCTGGGATCAAAGAGCGGCCACGACCATAACGTCAGGTCCGCGAGTGCGGTTCGCCGAGGCCCCAGGACAGCGCGGCCATCAGCCGCAGCGCCTGCCGGGCCAGCGGGTGAGCAGGTGCTCGTCAGGGGCGTGCTGAGCGCAGGCGGGGCAGGAGTGCGGGATCCAGATCGTAGGCAGGCCGAGCTGGTCGGTGAACACGTCGCTGGGCAGGCTGCCGCCCAGGTTGGGCAGCAGCGCCCAGAGCGGCCAGGTTGATCGAGTGCTGACCCTTGTTGTCCGCGGTTCCCCGGCCGTACCAGCGGTCCTGCTCCACCGTCAGCGGCCATGGGTCGAGCCCGGCGCGCCAGCGGTGCGCCTCGGCGATCACCACGTCGGCGTGCCCGTAGGTCAGCATGGTCGGCAGGCCGCTGGCCTCGTGCCGGTGCGCGACTAGCACCGGGGCCCCGCCGGCTTGCGGGTTGTCCAGCACGCGGCGGTCGCACCCGGTCCGCGCCGGAGGTCAAGATCCGGTCGCCCGCTTCGACCTGTCTGCGACAACTGGTCCGCCCGGTGCGCGGACCATCCGTGAACGTGAAAGGACCCAACGTGTACGACACCATCCCGGCGCGGGCCGGGCGGCGAGAGTGGATCGCGCTGGCGGTGCTGGCCCTGCCGACGCTGCTGGTCTCCATCGACGTCTACACCCTGCTCCTCGCCCTGCCCGACCTGACGGCGAGCCTGGGCGCCAGCAGCGTCCAGCAGCTGTGGATCACCGACATCTACGGGTTCATGCTGGCCGGATTCCTGATCACGATGGGCACCCTCGGCGACCGGATCGGCCGGAGGAAGCTGCTGCTGATCGGGGCCGCGGCGTTCGGCGTGGTCTCCGTCGTCGCCGCGTACTCAACCAGCCCGGCGATGCTGATCGCCTCCCGGGCCGTGCTCGGCGTGGCCGGCGCGACCCTGGGGCCGTCGACCATGTCGCTGATCCGCACGCTGTTCCGGGACGCCCGGCAGATGGGACTGGCGATCGGGATCTGGGGCCTGTGCTTCTCGGCCGGCGCCGTGATCGGCCCGGTGGCCGGCGGGGCGCTGCTGTCGCGATTCTGGTGGGGCTCGGTCTTCCTGCTCGGCGTGCCCGCGATGGTGCTGCTGCTCGCGGTCGGTCCCGCCCTGCTGCCCGAGTACCGCGACCCGGGCGCCGGGAAGCTCGACCTGACCAGCGTGGCGCTGTCCCTGGCCGCGACACTGCCCGCCATCTACGGGCTCACGGAGCTGGACAAGAACGGCTGGCAGGCGCTGCCGGTCGCCGGGCTCGTGATCGGGATCGCCTTCGCCGTCCTTTTTGCTCGCCGGCAGCGACGGCTGGCGGACCCGCTGCTGGACCTGCGGCTGTTCGCCAGCCGGTCGTTCAGCACCGCGCTGGGCGGCATCATGGCCGGCACCCTGCTGATGGGGGCGATCATGCTGTTCATCACCCAGGACCTGCAGCTGGTCGACGGCCTGTCGCCGTTCCAGTCCGGACTGTGGATGCTGCCCGCCGTCGCGGCCAACGCGCTGTCGTTCATCGTGGCGCCGATCCTGGCCCGCCGGTTCCGGCCGGCTTACCTGATTGGCACCGGGCTGGCGATCTCGGTGTCCGGCCTGATCGTGCTCACCCAGACTGACACGACGTCGGGGCCGGCCACCCTCGCGACCGGATTCGCGCTGATCTTCCTCGGCGCGGGCCCGCTCGTGACGCTGGGCATCCAGCTGATCCTGGCCTCCGCGCCGCCGGAGAAGGCCGGCTCCGCGGCCGCGCTGAACGAGACCAGCGGCCAGTTCGGCTTCGCGTTCGGGCTCGCCGCGCTCGGCAGCATCGGCGTTGCCGTCTACGACCGCCGGTTCAGCCCGCCGCCGGCCATTCCGGCCCACGCCGCCGACGCCGCCCGGCAGAGCCTCGCTGACGCGGTGGCCGCGGCCCGCACCCTGCCCGCGCGGCGGTCCTCGCCATCGTCGCCGTGCTGATGGTCGGGCTGCTGCGCGGCGTCCCCCCGACCGGCGCCCCGCCCGCCGGGGAAACGCCCGCCGGGGAAACGCCGGCCGAGAGCGTCGCGCCGGCCGTGCGGGGTAGGGACTCGGCTGATCTTGCGCCCTGATACCCGGGCGATGTCAAGACCGGCTGCGCGGCGACGACCACTAAGCGAGCGGCGTCACCTGGGCGCCGGCCGTCGAGGAGGAGACAACATGAAGTTCCTGCTGATCATGCACGTGAACCCGCAGATATGGGACGCCCTCACCGAGGACGAGCGCAACGAGGTGATGACGGGCCACGGTGCGTTCAT
>JBOHCO010001369.1:0-3664 GCA_050698895.1 Streptosporangiaceae bacterium | reverse complement strand
GTCCATGAAGCTGATGTCCGTGACCGTCGTGCCGCTGGCAATCAGGTCAGCGGCGACAGCGCCGAGCGAGGACGACATCTTGAACCCGTGACCGGAGAAGCCGACCGCGACGACCACCCCGTCCAGGCCCGGCACGGGCCCGAGCAGGCCGGTCTCGTCGACGGTGTAGCCGTCGGCGCACAGCACCGTCCGGACCGGCCGGGGCACCAGCGCGGGCAGGAACCGGCCGACCCAGGACTGCACGGTGTCCAGGTGCCGTGGGTCCCAGCTGACCGGGCGGGCCATCGAGGCCACCTCGTCCAGGTACATGCTGGCCGCCACCTTCATGGTCCAGCCGTCGGTGCTCGGGAAGCCGTAGAACTGCGCGTCGTGCCCGCTGCGGATGAAGACCTGCTGCTCCTGGCCGGCCAGCAGCTCGTGGTCGGCGATGGGAAACCAGGTCAGGACCTGGGGGAGCACCGCCAGGTGGGTGCCCAGCGCGTCGCAGACCGGCCCGGCGCCCGTGCCCGTGGCGACCAGGACCTTCGGCGCGCGGACCTCCTCCTGATCGGTGCGGACCCGCCACCGGTCTCCGTCGCGCTCCAGCGCCAGGACCTCGCGCTCGCCCAGGAAGGAGGCGCCGTGCCGCCGGGCCTGCTGGAGGGCGCTGAACACGGCCCGCTCGCTGCGGACGAAGCCGCCCTCGGGATCGAACACCGCCACGTCGCCATCGCGGATCAGGTGCTGGGGCAGGCGCTGCCGGGCCTCGGGTCCCGGTACGTCCTCGAAGCTGAGGCCGCGCTCGCGGCCCGCGCGCAGCAGCGCGGCGCGGACGGGGTGGTCGTGGTCGGTGATCGTCACCATGCCGGTGACGGTCAGCAGCTCGGTCCCGCTGGCCGCCTCGAGCTCGCGCCACAGGTCGCGGGCCCGCTGGAGGAGGGGCGTGTACTGGCCGCCCTCCATGTAGACCATCCGGAACACCCGGGACTCGCCCGCGTAGGCCGAGAACGGCCCGGGGATCATGAACCGGTCAATGCCGATCACGCGCAGCCCGCGCGCGGCCAGCTGCCAGCTGGCCATGCTCCCGACCGAGCCCGCCCCGACAACAACGACATCCGCGTCCAGGATCGCCATCTCGGGTCATGCTAGTGCAGGCCGGTGACCACGGCCAGGACCGCGATGAGGGCGATGAGCATGTAGGCGAGGTAGGCGTCCAGGCGGCCGGACTGCAGGCGCTGGGCCGCCCGGACCAGCCGCCGGAACGGGCGGCGCAGCGGGCGGTAGAGGTACTCCTCGACGATCTCGATGATGTCGGAGCGGTACCCGACGTGCGCGTCCGGGCCATCGGGGCCGCGCTCGATGGGCCGGGTTCCGGCGCGGGTGTGCAGGACCGCGGCCAGCACGCGCCGGGTCGGGTTGGCGAAGCCGAACGCGGTGTAGCTGGCCCGGCCGGACACCCCGGCGGTGGCCGACCGCCAGGGCGGGACCCGGCGCACCCGCAGCATCCGCCGCCCCGACAGGGCCCAGGCGACCAGGGTGACCAGCGCGAGCAGGCCCGGCATGACGATCCACAGCCAGGACGGCGACAGGATGGAGAAGCCCGCGAAGACCGGCTGGAGGACCAGCGGTGACTTCAGCGCGCTCATCGTCGCGCTGGCCGGCACGACCGGCGCCAGGCCGGCGGCGATGACCCTGATCTCCAGCGGGGTCAGCGCCGCCACGGCCAGGCAGCCGGCGCCGAGCAGGACCAGCGCGGCCCGGCCGGGCCGGCCATAGTCCGCGTGACCGCGGTCGCCGCCGGGGCCCGGCCGGCCCAGCACGACCAGGCCGACGAGCCGGACGAAGGTCACGCCGGCGAACCCGGCGGTGAGCGCCACAGCCGCGCCGGTGACCGCGAGCACCAGGCGGTCCCCGAGGCCGGGCACGCGGAACTGCTGCATGAGCGCTTCGAGCAGAAACCACTCCGACACGAACCCGGCCGTCGGCGGGAGGCCGGCCAGGGTCAGGCTGCCGATAGCCAGGCCGGCGGCGCTCCAGGGCCGGCGCCGGGCCATCCCGCGCAGCTCATCAAGGTCGTCAGTGCCGTCTGGGGCGGTCATCGGGGCGCTGGCGGTGAACAGCAGCGACTTGGCCAGCGTGTGGGCGACCACCTGGAGCGTGGCCGCCAGCAGCCCGACGGCGAGCAGGTCCTGATCGCGGGTGGCCGCGCCGACGAGCGCGACGCCGAAGCCGGCCAGGATCAGCCCGGAGTTCTCCACGCTGGAGTAGGCGATCACGCGCTGGAGGCTGGTCTGCACGGCGGCGTGGGCGATGCCGAGCACGGCGGTCAGCCCGGCCAGCACCAGGAGCACGCCGGTGACCCCGGCCGGCGGCGGGCCGAGCAGGGCCAGGGTCCGCCACAGCCCGTAGAAGCCGATGTTGACGGCCACGCCGGCCATGATGGCCCGGGCGGGCCCGGGGGCGGCGGCGTAGCCGCGCGGCAGCCAGACCTGGAACGGCACCAGGCCGGCCTTGACCACGAACCCGGCCAGCAGCAGCACCTCCGCGACTGACCTCAGCGTGCCCGGCGGCACGCGGGCCAGGCCGGCCAGGCTCAGCGAGCCGGAGCGGCTGGCCAGCAGGAGCAGCCCGGCCAGCAGCGCGGCCCCGCTGACCTGGCCGAACGCCAGGGTGACCAGCGCGGCCGCCGGGCGCCCAGGCATGGCTCGCTCGAAGCCGGACAGCAGGTAGAAGGCCAGGGTCACCGTCTCCCAGGCGAACAGCAGGGTGAACACGTCCCTGGCAGTCAGCACCACCGCGACCGCGCCGAGGGCGAGCGCGTAGCTCGCGCCCAGCCCGCGCCGCCGGGGCCGGTCCGGGCCCGCCGCCCAGCTGGCCAGGGCGACCGAGACGGCGACCGCCGCGCTGAAACTGAGCACCAGGAACAGGCCGGAGAGCGGGTCGGCCCCCGGCCCGAGGGTGCGCGGCCCGAGCAGGCCGGGCACGCCCAGGACCACGCCGTCGCCGGCCAGGACGCCGGCTCCAGCGGCCGCGAGGCAGGCCGATCCGGCCGCGCCGAGCAGGTACGGCACCGGCTGCAGCGCGGGCCGGCGGGCCCCGGCGATCAGGTCGGTGACGGCGCCCAGGGCCAGCAGCGCCAGCCCGGCGGCCAGCACCACCGAGAAGGCGGTCATCGCGCGACCTCCGGCAGCCGTCCCAGCGCCAGCAGTATCGCGTGCAGGATGGCGAACGGGGCGGGCGGCGAGCCCGGCAGCCACACGTCGACCGGGACGATGTCACCGACCCCGCCGCCGCCGACCTCGCCGGCGGTCGCGGACGCCGGGCTGACCAGCCCGCCGCTGACGGCGTCCGTGCCGACCGCTATTACGACCTTGGGATGGGGCATGGCGTCATAGGCTTGCCGCAGCGGCCCGATCATGCCGTGCGCGCCGGCGCCGGTGACCAGCAGCACATCGGCGTGCCGCGGGCTGGCGGTGAGGAAGATCCCCAGCCGGTGGACGTCGTAGACCGGGTTGAGCAGGGCCAGGATCTCCCATTCCTCGGTGCCGTCGGACCCGGCGTCGACGTGCCGCAGGTGCACTGACCGGCGGAGCGCGCGGGTCCGGGCCCGCAGGTCGTCGCGCACCGCGGCCAGGTCGTCCGCGGTCTCCGCCCGCGGCGGCACGACCAGGCCCTCGCGGTGCAC
>JBOHCO010001368.1:0-7585 GCA_050698895.1 Streptosporangiaceae bacterium | reverse complement strand
ACCCTGGCCCTGGCCGCTGTCCTGCTGCGCCGGAGGGACGCATGACCCTGCTATCCAGGGGGGACGACCCCCCTATCCCCCCCGCACCGCCTGCCGGCGGCATGGGCGACGCACTGCATGCCGAATGGACCAAGCTGCGCACGCTGGCCAGCACCTTCTGGCTGCTGCTGGGCGCCGCGGCGCTGACCGTCACCGTAAGCGCCGCGGCGGCCGCGGCCGCCGCGTGCCCGGCCGGCGGCTGCCCTGAGGACCCGGCCAAGCTCAGCCTGACCGGCATCTACCTGGGCCAGGCGGTGGTCGCGGCGCTGGCCGTCATGGCCGTCAGCGGCGAGTACGGCACGGGCATGATCCGCGTCACCCTGGCGGCCATGCCCCGCCGGGGCACCGTGCTGGCCGCCAAGGCGGTCGTGCTCACCGGACTGGTGCTGGTCACCGGGACCGTCGCCGTGCTGCCCTCACTGCTGGCCGGGCGGCTCATCCTGCCCGGCCACGGCTTCGGCCCGGCCCACGGCTACCCGTCCCTGTCCCTCGGCGACGGGCCGGTGCTCCGGGCCGCCGTCGGCTCGGTTCTCTACCTCGCGCTGATCGCCCTGCTCAGCGTCGGTGCCGCCGCCGCGCTCCGCGAGGCGGCGGCGGCCATCGGGGTGGTTCTCGGGCTGCTCTACCTGTTCCCGATCATCGGCGCGGTCGTCGGCCGCCCGGACCTGGCCCGGCACATCCAGCAGATCGGGCCCATGACCGCCGGCCTGGCCATCCAGGCCACCACCGGCGTGAGCAGCCTGCCGATCAACCCCTGGGCGGGCCTCGGCGTGCTGGCCGCCTGGGCCGCGGGCGCGCTCCTGCTCGGCGGCCTGCTGCTCCGCCTGCGGGACGCCTGATTCGCTCGCGAGTTAACTCAGCTCAGGGAACGTGCTGGCCGGACGGCCCGAGACGTAGCGAAGATCTTAGGCGTCCCGGCTAGCACCGTCGGTGACTATTTCGGCGTTCATCTGCTCGATCGCGGACGCGCCCATCACCAGGGCCGAATGGCGGACCTATGTTCCCGGCCTGCTCTACCGGCCCCCCTGCGCCGGCTGAGCCTGCTCGCCGTCGGCCCGCTGGCCGCCTCGGACACTAACGGGCCGTGGCCTCCAGCGCGGCGCCGATGATCTCCAGGCCCGCTTCCAGCCGGTCCGGTGGCTCGTAGGCCAGGCCGAGCCGGACTACGTGCGCGCTGTCGCCGAACCAGGGGCCGGGCGCGACCAGCACCCGCTGCTCGGCCAGGTAGGAGTGGAAGCGGTCGACCTCGAGGGGTCCGAAGGCGGCCGGATCGAGGCGCAGACAGCAGAACGCGCCGGCCTGCGGCGGCAGCCACCCCAGGCGACCGCGCCCGTTAACCCCGCGGTGCCCGTTAACCCAGCGCTCGACGATGCCGCGCGTCTCGGCCAGCACCGCCCCCCGCGCGGCCAGCACCTCATCGGCCCGGCGCAGCAGCCGGGCGGCCAGGAACTCGTCCAAAGATCCGCAGGCCAGCGCGGTGTTGAACCGGGCCAGCCGGAGCTGTTCGTAGAGCCCGGGCCGGGGGACGGTCAGCCAGCCGATGCGCAGGCCGGGCGCCCCGTAGGCCTTGGACATCGAGCCGCAGGTGAGCACCCGCGGCGACCGGCCCGCGAAACTGGCCGCCGGGGGCGTGCCGTAGGTGGCCTCCCGGAAGGTCTCGTCGATCAGCAGCAGGGCCTCGGGGCAGGTGCGGGACATGGCCGCGAGCATCTGCTCAACCTCGTCCTCGGTGAGCGGCACGCCGGAGGGGTTCTGCGGCGACGCGAAGCTGACCAGCTGAGTGCGGGGGGAGAGCTGGCCGGCGAAGGCGTCCAGGTCAACCCGGTAGCCGTCCTCGAACCGCGAGCGCACGGTCACCACCGGCGCGCCGACGCCGCGCAGCGCGCTGAGCGTCGGCGGGTAGCCGGGCTGGCCGAGCACGACCTCGCCGTCTCCGCACAGCAGCGAGACCAGGAACAGGGCCGCCGCGGCGCCCGTGGTGATCAGGACCTGCCCGTCGGGGATGCCGTGCCGCGCGGCGACCAGGGCGCGCAGCTCCGGATCCCCGGTCGAGGTGCCGTAGCCGAGCCGTACGCCCGCGAGCCCGGCGACGCCTTCCGGGCCATCGGGCCCGAGCAACTCGGCCACGGTCAGGTCGGCGCCCACGCTCTCGCCCAGGTTGTACCGGGCCGCCTGGTCGATCAGGGCCGTGATCGGGCTGGCCGGGAACTCTCTCATCGCTACCTGGGCCTCCTCGCATCGCTACAAGATGGATACCCCGGCCATGCTGGCCGGGCCCGGCTGGCGATCCCAGGGCCAATGCCGCAGAATTGGTCCGCGGATGAATCCAATCGAGCTGGCTGAGCGCCTGGGCCGCTGGTCGTCGGGCCGCGGCCCGCTGCCGCTGCTGCTGGCGGCGCGGCTGCGGCGGCTGATCGACGAGGGCGACCTGCTCCCCGGCCAGCGGCTGCCGCCGGACCGGGCGCTGGCCACGACCCTGGCGGTGGGCCGCGGCACGGTGGTCGCGGCCTATGACCTGCTGGCCGCCGACGGACGGATCGTCCGCCGGCAGGGCAGCGGCACCAGGGTAAGCGGCATCCGGGTAGTCGGCCCGCAAGATCCGGCCGACGCGGCCGCCCCGAGGCCGACGACCAGCGCAGCGATGTTCCTGCACCTGCTGGAGCCGCCGGACGGGGTGATCCCGCTGGCTTGCGCCGCGCCGGACCGGCCGCCGCCGGAGGTAGCGCAGGCATACGCCCGCATCGTGCCCGCCCTGGCGGAAACGGCCGGCGACATCGGCTACTACCCGGCCGGGTACCCGGCGCTGCGGGCCGCGATCGCCGGCCGCTACACGAGCCGGGGCATCCGCACCGGCCCGGAGCGGATCCTGGACACCGCCGGCGGCCAGCAGGCGCTGTCGCTGCTGGCCGCGGCGCTGCTCTCGCCGGGGGACCGGGTGCTGGTCGAGGCGCCGACCTACCCCGGCGTGCTGGAGACCTTCCGCGAGCTGGCGGCCGTGCCCCAGGCCCTGCCGGTCGGGCTGGCCGGCCTGGCCGCGGCGGCCCGGGGCCGGCGCATCGCGCTGGCCTACGTCATCTCGACGTTCCACAACCCGACCGGCGCGGTGCTGTCCGGGTCGGCCCGGCGGACGCTGGCCAGGGAGGCCGCGGCCGCGGACATCCCGCTGATCGACGACGAGGTGCTCAGCGACCTGGCCTTCCCCGGCGTGGCGACCCCGCCGCCGCTGGCCGCCTACGCCGACAGCGTGATCTCGGTCGGCTCGATCAGCAAGAGCGTCTGGGGCGGCCTGCGCATCGGCTGGGTGCGCGCGCCCGAGCCGCTGATCGCTCGGCTGGCCCGGCTCAATGCCGTGCACGACCTGGGGCACAGCGTCCCTGGCCAGCTGGCCGCGGCCGAGCTGGTCCCGCAGGTCGACGGGCTGGCCGCGCGCCTGGCCCCGCAGCGGCAGGCCCGCCACGATCACCTGCTCGCGCTGCTGGCCGAGCACCTGCCCGACTGGGCGGCGGCGCCGGTGGCGGGCGGCCAGACCCTGTGGCTGCGGCTGCCGGCCGGCGACGGGACCTCGTTCGCCCAGACGGCGCTGCGGCACGGGATCGCGGTGCTGCCCGGCGCCGGGCTGGACGTCTCCGGGCCGGGCGCGGACCGCTGCCTGCGGCTGCACTTCGTCGCCTCGCACGACGACCTGACCGAGGCGGTCCGGCGACTGGCCGGGGCCTGGCGCTCCTACCAGGCCCCGGCCGGCCAGCCGGCGGCCGCCCGGGCCAGCCCGCTGCCCGCGATCTCGGTGTAAGGCAGCGGGTCGCGCAGCATCTCGCGCGGCGTCAGGGAATGGCGACGGCCTTCCAGGTCGCCCCGGCGTTGACCGTCTTCATCAGGCCCTTGCCGTAGCCGAGGGCCGGGCCGCCGCTGAAGTGGATCAGGTAGCCGGTGCTGGCCGAGGCGTAGGCCAGGTCCCGGACGTCCAGGCCGCTGTCGGAGAACGTCGCCACCTTCCAGGCCCGGCCGCCGTTGACCGACCGGTACAGGTAGGTGGCGCCGCTGGCCGCCGTCAGCGTGATCACCCGCGGATGGCCCGCCGGCAGGGCCAGCAGGCCGGTCTCGCCGGGCTCGGCCGGCTCGCCGGCCAGGCGGAAGGTGCGGCCGCCGTTGCCGGAGGTGAAGACCTTCTTGAAGCTGGAGCCCGGCAGCGGAAAGCCCAGGTTGGAACACGCCAGCGCGACGTCAGACGCGGACGCGGCCGCTACCGCGGTCGCGTCCACGGCGTCGGACGGGCACCTGAACGGCAGCTTCGACCAGTGCCGGCCGCCGTCGGCCGACCTCCACAGCTTCGGCGCGATGCCCGCCCACACCGAGTGGCCGGACACGGTCAGCGCGGCGGCCGGGGTGACCTTGCTGACCAGCGTCCACCGGCCGCTGCCGACCTCGTTCCGGTACAGCCGGGCCGCGTTGAGGCTGCCGTCGACCGGTTCCGTCGCGGCGAAGGCCACGCCGTCCGACGCGGCCAGCGCGACGACCGCCCGCCCGGCTGCGCCGGGCAGCGACACCCGGTGCCAGCGCTGGCCGCCGTCGGTGGTGGCCCACAGGCCGGGGCCGAACAGCCAGCCGTCGCTGGCGCTGGAGAACCGGACCGTGCTCACCGCGGACAGCGGGGTGCCGCTGAACGAAGGAACCAGCGAGACGGCGGGCGCGGGCACCTTGGTCCAGGTCTTCCCGCCGTTGACGGTCTTCTCCAGCCGGGCCGGGCAGGGCAGCTCGCCGCAGTGGCGGGCGCCGAGCACGAACCCGGTCCGCGCCGAGACGAAGCTGGCCGAGTCGGCCTCGAAGCCTTTCGGAGGCGGCGGGCCGCCGCCCGCGGGCTGGGCCGCGGCGGTGCCCGCGCCCAGCGCGAGGAGCAGTACCGGGAGGGCGGCGAGCGCCAGGGCCCGGGTGACTGGCAGTTTCATGGTTGAGTCCCTCTTTCCATGCGGGGGCACGACATAGCGGGGCACGACGTACCACTTCGCTGCTATGACGCCCCAGGGGCCTCGCTGGTTGGAATCTCCCGGCCACCGTGCCGCGCGGCCACCGCCCCGGCGGTGGCGGCCAGCCGGGCCCGCAGGTCCGGCGGGCCCAGCACCTCGATGTCCGGCCCCAGCACCAGGAACTCGCGGCAGGCATGCTCGACCGACTCGATGGGCACGACGCCCCGCTGCCACCCGTCCGGGTCGGCGGCGCCGGACTGGGCCAGCGCCCGCGCGGCCGGCCGGGACAGCCACGACTCCGCGCCCGGCGCCACCCGGATCAGGGCGTCGCCGCCGTGCAGCCGGGCGTGGAAGTCGGCCTGGTAGGCCTGCCAGTACCCGGCCAGGTGGAAGCTGTCCGGCGCCCGGCACTCCTCCTCCAGCACGGTCAGCGCCAGGATCTGGCCGATCCGGTAGGTCCGCGGTCCCGGCCCGGCCACCACGTACCAGCGCCCCGCCTTGAGCACCAGCCCGTAGGGCTCCAGCCGGCGGTCCACGTCGGTCGGCGCCTTCCAGCGCCGGTACCGCACCGCCAGCACCCGGCCGCGCCAGACCGCGTCGGCCACCGCGGGCAGGAACGGCACCTCGTCCGGCTGGGCATACCAGCCGGGGGCGTCGAGGTGGAAGCGCTCCTGCACCCGCTCGATCTGCTCGCCCAGCTCGCGGGGCAGCGCGGCGAGCACCTTGAGCTGCGCCGCCGCGAGCACCGAGCCGAACCCCAGCTCGGCCGCCGGGCCGGGCAGGCCGGACAGGAACAGCGCCTGGGCCTCGTCCGCGCTGAGCCCGGTCAGCCGGGTGCGGTACCCGTGCAGGAGCTGGTAGCCGCCGTGGTGCCCGGCGTCCCCGTACATCGGGATGCCGGCCGCGTGCAGGGACTCGATGTCCCGGTACACCGTGCGCACCGAGACCTCCAGCGCCTCGGCCAGCTCGGCCGCGGTCAGCCGCCCCCGGGCCTGCAACAGCAGCAGTATGGACACCAGCCGGCTCGCGCGCATATTCCGATTCTGCCCAACTCCACTGACAGAGGGTGTCAGTGGAGTCGTTCTAGTGTGCCGTCATGCCCTTCAACGAGAAGCTGCTGACCGCCCTGCCGCCCATCGAGGTGGCCGGGCGGAACATCAAGCGCTACCACGTCACCCCTGATCCGGCCGGCATCGAGCCCGAGGTGGCCAGGGCCGCCTATGCCGTCCTGCCCGAGCTGCTCCCCGAGCCCGACGGCACGCCGCCCGCCGCGTTCATCGTCGTGCACCGCAGCGCCGGCGACGGGTCGGCCTACGTGAACGCCTACTCCTGGGTCTGGGACAACGTGCTGCACATGCGCGGCGCGGCCGCCGCCCAGCCGGCCCTCGACTGCCCGGACGACGACATGACCCACTTCATGGTGCTGGACCGCCGCTGGATCGGCTGCGTGTGGGAGCTGGCGCCGCTGGCCCACGAGCGTGACGCCTGGGTCCGGCACATGCTCGCGCCGGACCAGCCCGACCTCGACGCGTACCTGGCCGACTACCTGCCCGACGGCACGACGGGAGACCCACGATGACCAGCCAGCCGACCGACACCGCCCGCGACACCGTCAGCAACACCGCCCGCGATGCTGCCGGTGACACCGCCCGCGACGCTGCCCCCGGCGCCGCCCGCGACGCCCGCCGCGACTTCGACTTCCTGCACGGCACCTGGCGGATCGGCCACCGCCGGCTGAAGGAGCGCCTGACCGGGTGCCAGGACTGGGAGGAGTTCAGCACCGACCTGCGCTGCTACCCCATCCTGGGCGGCGCCGGGAACATCGACGAGGGCGCGTTCCCGAGCCGCGGTTACGACGCCATGTCGCTGCGGCTGTACGACGAGCACGAGCAGGCCTGGTCCATCTTCTGGGTCACCAGCCTCAGCGCCGTCATCGACCCGCCCGTGATCGGCCGCTTCGATGATGACGGGATCGGGGAGTTCCTCGGCCCGGACACCCACAACGGCATGCCGGTCCTGGTCCGCTACCGGTGGTCGGAGATCACCGCGGTCTCGGTCCGCTGGGAGCAGGCGCTGTCCACCGACGAGGGCCAGACCTGGGAGATTAACTGGGTCATGAACCTGACCCGGACCTAGTAGCTGGCCGCGCTGTGCTGCCGGTTCTTGCGGCTGGCCCCGGCCGCCGGTCCCGACCACGCCGCCGTCGGCGACCCGGGCCACCGAGTACCCGCCCGTGGAGACCCACACCGCGCCCTCGGCGTCGAGGCAGATGCCGTCCGGCCCCAGTACCTCGGCGAACGCCCGGCGGCCCGAGAGCCCGCCATCCGGGTCGATGCCGAACGCGGTGCGCCGCCCGGCGAACGACTCCGAGATGATCAGCGTCCGGTCATCGGGCGTGATGACCATGCCGTTGGGGAACTGGATGTCATCCGCCACCTGGCGCAGCCGGCCGTCGGGCGTGATCAGCTTGACGTAGCCCGGCTTGGGCGCCTCGCCGCCGGCGAAGTCGAAGTCCGCTCCGTTGACGTAGACGTAGCCGCGCCCGTCCACCACGATCTCGTTGGCCCCCTGATCGGCCAGGGCGG